>NZ_ABCK01000017.1 GCF_000170755.1 Lentisphaera araneosa HTCC2155 | reverse complement strand
ATATCGTTGATGGAGGTATTCACATCAACGACCTCAATGCAACTATTCTCAATCAATTGGGCATCGACCACAACCGCTTCACTACAAGTTCCAAGGCTAGACTTCAAGCTCACCGGTGTTGAGGGTGCTCGCGTCGTCGACGAAATTTTAACCTAAAAATTCTCAAATCAACTTTTAAAACTATTTATAACTTATATAATTTCAATCATTGAAAATTAATTGGACATAGAAATGAAATACCTTTTAACTCTCGGCTTACTCGCCGCTTCATTCACCGGACTTTCTCATGAAGGCCACAGTCACAAAATCAATCCCGAAGCTTTACAGAAAGCACCCTTTGTCGATGCTGACTACCTAACTGGCCAGGGAAAATTCACCTATAAAGTTGATCTCAACTGGGGTGAAACCATCAAAGGCAAACCAACTTTAGGCTCAACACACGGTGGCGTTGCGATTGATAAAGAAGGCAACGTCTACGTCAGTACTAATGGCGCAGACGGCATTATAAAATTTTGCGGCGATGGTCACGCTCACAAAGCTTTTGGCAAAGAAACTGCAGGCAGTCATAACCTTGCCCTTAAAGTAGAAGATGGCAAAGAATTTATTTATGCGGCTTTTCCGGGTGGCAAAGGCAAAGTTTGTAAAATTGACCTCGATGGCAATATAATTTGGACCATCCATGGACACCCAGATCACGCTGCTTATAAAAAAGAGAAACCTCGTTACAAGCCTACCGCCATTGACATAGCTCCCGATGGACGCATCTATGTTGCCGATGGTTACTCAACAAGCTTAATTCATCTCTACTCTGCTGATCGCAAATACATCAAAAGCTTTGGTGGCGGTGGCAATGGCAATGGCAAATTCCGTACCAGCCACGGCCTCACCATTGATACGCGCGGTGAAAAACCACTTATTATTGTGGTTGATCGCGAAAACCGCAAACTCCAGCGCATGACGCTCGAAGGTGAATATGTCGATACTCCCACAACTGATCTCCGTCGCCCCTGTGCGATCTCTATTATGGGTGACTATATTGCCGTCGCTGAACTTTCTGGCCGTTGCGTCATCCTCGACAAAGATTTTAAAGTCATTTCTATCCTCGGTGATAACCCTGACAAAAAGCAACATCATAACTACGGTGTAAAAACAAAAGATTGGAAGCCTTCTGTTTTCACAGCTCCTCACGGTTGCGCTTTAGACAAAGACCTCAACCTCTACGTACAAGACTGGAACTCAACTGGTCGCTTGAGAAAATTCATTATCCAAAAATAATTTCCTCACAGAAAATTTTAAAAAGCCTCGCATCTGACGAGGCTTTTTTGTGCTTTGGTATATCAAGCAAACAAAACGAGCCATACACAAAAAACGCTCCAAAACTTGGTTAATTCGCAGTACAGATTAATATATACACACCTACGAATCATTTAGTCAACTCAATCATAGCCACGCATTATGTCGGATAAATTTCAAGTAAAACGCAACTTTGGTAAACTTTTTGACGATGCTGTTTGCGAGGATCAAGGTGCAGGTGAGCTGTACCAAAAACTAAAGAATTCCACCCAGCGTTATGCTCAAGAGGCCGAACTTGGCGAAGGAGGCATGAAAACTGTCGCTTTAGTCAAAGATGAACTCACCGGTCGAAAAGTGGCTATTGCCACCCTAAAAGGTGAAGCTAAACGTGATTCAAGCGAGCGCTTTTTGCGGGAAGCGCGAATTTGTGCCCGCCTAGAACACCCCAATATTGTCCCGCTCCACGACTTAGGTGTAGATGAGAATGGCAATGTCTATTTTACGATGAAACTCGTAGAAGGGATTAGCTTCCAAGAACTTATCGAAGAAATAAAGGCCAATAAATCCGAACTCAATTTAAGTGAACTGCTCGAGATTTTCGTTAAAATATGTGATGCTGTTTCCTATGCCCATTCACAAGAAATCATTCATTTGGATTTAAAACCAGAAAATATCCAAATCAGTCACTTTGGTGAAGTCATGGTCTGTGATTGGGGCTTAGCGAGAGACTTACGCCAAAAAGAAAGCTTTACCGAAGAACTCATCGTCAACGAAAGTTTTGTCACGCAAGATGGTCTAGTAAGGGGGACACCAGGATATATGTCTCCCGAGCAAGCTCGAGGGGCTATTTCCGAAAGCAGTTTCCAATCAGATATATATGCCCTAGGTTCAATTCTCTACACAATTTTAACTCTCAAGCGGCCTGGCTCTGGCTCAGTCAAAGAAGTTCTAGAACAAACTCAAGCTGGCGATTTTCCATCTCCTTCGACTCTCTGCCCGAAACGCAATATTCCTTCAGCCCTGGAGGCGATTTGTCTAAAAGCCATGAAACTCGACCCAAAGGAACGCTACAGCAATGCAGCTCAGCTTAAAAACGATATCCTTGCTTATTTACGAGGTTTTGCCACCAGCCTTGAAAACGCCAGTTTTTTCGTGCAAGTCAAGCTATTAATCAAGAGAAATAAATTACTCTCTACCGTTATTTCCATGAGTACTTTACTCCTAATCACTGCCACGAGCCTCTTCATGTTTTCGATTAAACAAAGTGAACTCGAAGCCAGAAATTCCGCACAACAAGCCAAACAAGCGGAAGAACTCGCAAAAAAGACTCTACTAAAATGGCAAAAAACCAATGAATTAAAGAAGCTCATTGCTACTGAATCACTTCCTCAAGTGGTTAATTTAGCTCGAGATGCAGTGGAAAATTACGAAGTATTAAAGGGAATTGATTTAGCTCAAGTTGCCGTGGAAATAGATAAAAACTTGCAAATATCTCACCGCGACCTGGGCTATTTACAAGCAAGCCTTTTTGAATTTGAAGCATCTATAAAATCCTATCAGCTCGGAGGTATGGCACCCAAAAACAATCATATTTTAGCGAGTCAGGACTGCCTCAATAAGTTCAAAGGACGCAAAGACCTCAGTTTTGAAGAGATCATGTGGATCGTCAGAACCTATTCAGACTATAAATTGTACAATATGATTAACGAATTTACCTTTAGCCCCAAACTACATTTTTTTACTCTTGAACAAAGGCGCCAGTATGCCGCCGAAGTCCTCACACTTCAAAATTCACAAGTGAAGGAAGTGAAGTTTGAAGGAGACAAAGTGATATTTGACGCCAGCAAGGCCAATGATATCAATGCACTCTATCGAACTGAAATTACTGAACTTGATTTGCGTAACGCCAAGTTGCGTAGAAGAATCGTGGCAATTCGCGGACTCCCTTTAAAGAAAATCATCATGCCAAGGCATGATCCTAACAAGCACATCCCTCACCTGGCGACCTGTAAAACTTTAAAAGAAGTTCATCTACCTGAAAAAACGACTGATAAAAACTTATTAAAGGATTTACCTAAGTCAATTAAAATCATCTTTTACTAAGAAGTTACGCCATGAAGAAGTTCTTCTTTATAGAATAAGAACTATTTCAAAAAATAGCCTTCAGAAAAATTAATTTTTATTTTTTCATCATTTAGTGTAAGAATGGAACTAGCCCCGTAGGTGCTAATGAAGCAGTATTATGACGCATATGAGGCCGTAATACTGAAGCGAGGAATGTAAGTCTATATGTACGATTATCCAGAGTCAAAGCTCAGTTTTGAATGACTTAGGGCTTGTTAAAAAATAGATCTTCTTTTATAATATGTCTTGACTCTTAGCTATGTGAAGATGGTATACAATGGATAAAGAAGAAAATAAGAAGAAAGCCCATACAGTAAGATTAAAAGATGTTGCTTTGCTTGCTGGGGTATCTCAGCCAACTGTTTCAAGAGTTATTAATAATAATAGTAGCGTAAAACCCCTGACGGTAAAAAAGGTTAAAGATGCCATAGAAAAATTGGCTTATGAAATACAACCTGTTCATAAAAGAAAGGGACATAGAGCACCAAGACGAAGGCCTAAGCGTTACCTACAAAAACAAATAGCGGTTCTTACTCAGGTGGAACCCTACTTATTACAGGCACCAGTCTACCACAGACTCTTGCAAAGGATCGAACAGGCTTTAAACCAAGAAGACTTTAATCTGATCATAAAAAACCTACCTAAAAACCTGCCCTGGGAGAGTCTCCCAAAAAAACTTGATGGCGCCATTTTATTTAATGTTGATCTCAGTGATTTGACGTTACTCCAAAAATTGAGGTCACTCCCCTGCGTTAGAGTGATGGGGTCCACGGAAAAATTTGATTACTTTGATCATGTGACTTATGAGAGTGTGATTGGAGATCTAGCGGCGAATTATTTTATTAAACACGGCCATAAAACGGTGGCATGTTTAGGTGAAGAAATTGGAGTGAGAAAACAGTCATTCTTGAAGCGATGTAAATCCGCAGGCTTAGTGACTTACACGGATAGTGGATTTTCTGTGGAAGACGAATCACCAAGGGGGCATAAGCCAAATTTCATCGAGATCTACAATGCTGTTGAAAATTTAAGTAAGCAAGAAGTTTTACCTACGGCCATATTCACAACTTCAGACACTGTAGCAATCGGCTTGCACCAGATTTTGTTAGCTCATCAAATAATGGATATCAAAAAAATATGCATTATTGGAGTGAATAATGATTATGTATTAGATAATTTATACCCCAGGCCCTTGTCTGTCGATATCCAAGTTGAATCGATTGCTGACCAAGCCATTGAAAGACTCTTTCTCCGTATGAAAAACCCGCAAGAACCTATTAGGCAATTACACTTGACTCCTATTATTTCAGACGGGAACAACTTTCTATAAGGCTAGTTTACACTTATAATTTTTTCATTTATATTATCATAAACATATTAATATTATATATTTACATATAAGTATTCATATTGTTATAAATCTGTTTGTTGATCTAATCGTGATGATTATTATACTCTTTATAAGAAATATTAATATACTGGAGAATTATGATAGAATTCACATTGGTCGGCTGGGATTGGATAGTGATTGCTTTATACCTTGTTTTTATAATGGGTATAGGTCAAGTTTTTAAAAACGTCAATAGTGATGCTAGCGATTTCTTTCGAGGCGGGGGCAATATGTTATGGTGGATAGCTGGTATGTCTGCTATTGTGGCAAGTATAAGTGCATGGAGCTTTACTGCGGCTGCCGCCAAAGTTTACCAGACGGGATTCTTGCTCCCAGGTATTTGGTGGATTGCAGGTGGCATAGCCGTTCCCGTGCTTTGGTTCATAGCACCTCGCTTTCGCCAAATGCGGGTTATTACATCTCTTGAAGCGGTATATAAAAGATTTGGTTTAGCCTCTGAACAAATGTATGTCTACCTCGTTATGCCCATGTCTTTGTTTTGGGGGGGAGTCGGTCTAAATGCAGTGGCGGTATTTTTTGCCAGTGCCTTATCTATTGATACAAATACGACTATTATTGGGATGACCACTATTGTCACTGTAATGTCTTTGTTTGGGGGCCAGTGGGCCGTGGCTGCAAGTGATTTTGTGCAAGGCTTGCTGATGTTTTTAACGGTCTTAGTTGTTGTGTACTTTAGTGTGAACCTACCTGAAATAGGTGGTGTCTCAAACTTACATAATGTTTTACCTGATCGACATTTTGACTTCACAGAAAATGCTCGTCCAGTGGTATTACTACTCTGGGTGGCGGTGACACTTCTAACCTTAACCTTAATATCAATTGACCTCAATGGTGAAGGCTTTAAGTACCTAGTGGCCAAGGATGGTAAGCAAGTGCGTAAAATGGTTATCATGATGGCGGTGATCATTGTTATCATTCCGCTTAAGTCAATTATGCAGTTACCTGCAATATGTGCCGCCGTAGTCTACCCAGATATGACTGCAGTTTTTCCGGATATGAAAGTGCCTGCTGAAGGGGCTTTTTTAGCCATGGCGTTTAAAACACTTCCGCAAGGCATGATGGGCTTATTGATTTGCGGCATCTTTGCCGCCGCCATGTCATCGATGGATACCGCCGTTAATAGAAATGCTGGGTACTTCGTAAGGAATGTCTATCTAAAATATGTTAATAAAGATTCTTCCGGCGAGCAACAACTATTAGTTGGTCGGATATTTACCGTCGTTTTTGGTTTGATTATTATCCTTATTGCCATCGCATTTAATAAACTTCGCGAAATGAATTTATTTGATATTTTTCAAGTCTTGAATGGCATGATCCTAATGCCACTTATGATACCTGTTGTCCTAGGCATTTTGT
Organism: Lentisphaera araneosa HTCC2155; assembly: GCF_000170755.1. Lineage (NCBI taxonomy): Bacteria > Pseudomonadati > Lentisphaerota > Lentisphaeria > Lentisphaerales > Lentisphaeraceae > Lentisphaera > Lentisphaera araneosa. The sequence continues at coordinate 117,878 of NZ_ABCK01000017.1, read as the reverse complement.
ACAAAAAGACCCCATCATGGTCAGCGTGGAGTACTGTTTTAGTTGGTCTTATATCGGGAGCCTTCGCTAAAATGCTTTATTCTGATGAGCTCGCCTTAAAAATACTTTCAGAAACGGCGCCACTAAATGCTGCCGAACAAGCCGATATTCAATATATTTTCATCACCATAATAGTTTTTGTCGTGAGTGTGAGTTGGTTTTTTATGACCTCAATATTTTACAAGAAATCAAGCCCTGAATTTATTCAACAAGTCGATGTCTTTTTTGAAGATATGGCGCGCCCGATTGACCATGATTTAGAAGATATCAAACACCAAGATGGCATGCAATATAAAATGCTTGGTTTCATGTGCTTGGTCTTTGGTGGTTTTATTTTATTAGGCATGTTGATCCCCAATGAATTGAGTGGTCGCTTATGCTTCTTATTTGTGGGTGGAGTCATTTTTTCAATTGGGCTTATGCTCTATAGAAAATATTTAAAATCAACAAAAGATGAGGTCTAATAGCATGATGGCTTTAAGAAAAGCTGTCATCATGGCAGATAATGTGGATTTTTATGATTCAAGCATCCTTGATTATGTTTATGGTGAAGAGAGGCTAGCCCACTTAAAAACCATAACAGATATGTATCCCATTAGAATTAACTCAGCAAATCTAGCTGAGGAATTGCAGAATTTATCTGAAATCGAAGTTATCTTCACGACTTGGGGTATGCTTAACCTTACGAGCCAACAAATTGAGCAGATGCCCAAACTCAAAGCTGTGTTCTGTGCGTCAGGCTCGGTTAATTACTTTGCCAAAGAATTCTTTAAGAGAGGCATTTTAATAATCAATGCTGTAGAGGCCAATGCCATTCCTGTAGCTGAGTTTTGCTTGGCTCAAATTTTATTATCATGCAAAAATTTCTACCAAAATAGTCGTCAGTGCGAAAAAGGTCCGTGGCAACAAAGTCAAATGACCGTAGGGAATGGTGTTTATGGAGAAACCATTGCCCTTATAGGGCTTGGTGCTGTAAGTAAACATTTGATTAAATTATTGAAGCCTTTTAACCTCAAGATTATCGCTTGTTGTGACTATCACGATAATAGTACTGAAGAGGCCAAGAAAATTGGTATCGATGAGTTCGTGACTTTAGAGCAAGCATTTAGCAGGGCTTATGTCGTTAGCAATCACTTAGCTGATAAAGAAAATAATAAAAAAATTATAAGTAAATTTCTTTTTAATTCCATGCGTCAAGGAGCAACTTTTATCAATACAGGTAGAGGTGCTCAAGTAAATGAAGAAGATATGATAGACGTTTTTGAAACAAGAAAAGATTTAACCGCATTACTCGATGTCCAATATCCCGAACCGCCCGCTCTTGGCAACCCTCTCTATACCTTAGAAAATATATACATGACGAGTCATATAGCAGGCAGTGCTAATGATGAAGTTAGACGTTTGGCCGATTTTGTTATAGCCGATTTTCAGCGCTGGTCACGTGAAGAAGCCCTACTTTACTCAGTTGAGCCAGCTTCTTTAGCCTGGAGAGCCTAATGATTAAGATAGGCTTATGTTCCATTACGCTCGCAAAACATAGTGTAGAGGAAGTTGTCTCTTTAGCTAAAAGAACAGAGCTAGCCTGTGTCGAGTGGAATGCTAAATGCCACGTCAAACCCGGTGATTATGAACAAGCTCTGTACGTAAAAAGCTTAGTAAGGAAGCTGGTTTAGAGATCGTTTCTTATGGAAGCTATTACAGAGTGGGTTCTACAGATGTTAATCAAACAAGTTTTTCAAAAGTACTCTTGACTGCGGAAGTTTTAGAAACTAGAAGCATACGAGTTTGGGCAGGCACAAAAAACTATGAAGATTCTTCACAAGAGGAGATAGCATCTATAGTTGAAGACACACTCAAAATTGCTGAAATGGCTGCCGAAAAAAACATCGCAATTTGCTTCGAATTCCATGATGGGACTCTGACAAATAATAATTATTCGGCACTCAAATTCTCCAACTTAGTAGTCCACCCCAATGTCTTTTTCTCGTGGCAACCACCTCATGGCTACAAAACTTCATATGCCCTGCAGGGTTTAAAAGAATTACTCCCACGTTTATACACAGTCCATATCTACCACTGGACAGTCGGCTCAAAAGATAAAAATAAGGTCAATGGAACTGTGAGAGAATTAATTTACCCAGATGATTATCATCGTCATCCCTTATCGCAAGGAGTGTCCGATCTAGATTTATATTTAAAATGCTTATTAAATGAAGGAAAAGAAATCCCCATCTTGATAGAGTTTGTTAAGGGTGATTGCCCTGAGCAGTTTATCGAAGATGCTTTATTTCTAAGTCATCTCGTTAAAAACATAAGTATAGACCTATCCCACATTCGATAATTTCCAATAAATACAAAAATCGTAAATACTTTATTTACATTACTTTATATTAATGTATTCATAGATGATAACAAAGCAATATTGTGAAATAATCAAGTGATAATATAATAAATAAGATCGTTAAAATAAATGAAAAAATTTACACTAATAGAATTGCTGGTAGCCATAGCTATAATTGGCATCTTGGCCAGTCTCCTGCTGCCGACCTTGAATAAGGTGCGGGGTACAGCCAAGCGGATCACATGTGCCAATCAGCTTAAACAATTCGGGATGGCATCCGTAATGTACGTGGGTGACAATGAGGGTTTTAACACCTGGAAAGTTGTCTGGAAACCGACGGAAAAAGGTTACGGAACTGTTGAAATATTTGTCGGCAACGAAAAAATTGCCGGACCGATCAATTGTGCTAAGTCCCGCAGTAAAATTCCGCACATTGCAATTGGTTCATTACTCCCTCACGGGAAAAAGCGCACAGGTAAAATAACAGTTAAGAATTTGTCGCTGAAAGCGACTTAAATAAGTACATTGATTTCACATGCATTACAGCCTTGCAAGTAATCACAGGGCTTATTTTTTTATTTTTTCACATTTATGTATAATATTAAATCAGATGAACATAAGAGGACATATGTTGAGTTTTGAGTGACCTGAGCCATTCGCTTTATCAAAAGATATAACTCTTGCTGAGAGTAAGTACTTAATTTATAAATATAAGGAATTAGAACGATGAAAAAACTTAAACTTGCTTGTATCGGTTGTGGCTCGAGAGGGCGCACTTATCTGGGGCTAGCTTCAAAAATGGCTCAATATTATGAGATCGTAGCAGCGGCAGAGCCATCAAAAGAGAGACTGGAACATGTAAAAAATCTCAGTCATAATCCAGACTTTCAAGGGTTTGAAAACGATGATGAGATCTTTGCACAGCCAAAGCTTGCCGATGTAATGATCATTGCGACTCAGGATTCGATGCATATTAAATCCTGTTTGACTGCTCTTGAAAAAGGTTACGACATTCTTGTTGAAAAACCTATTGGTACAAATTTGAAAGATATTATTAAGGTTGAAAAATGTGCAGAGAAACTTGGACGTAAAGTTCTTGTTTGCCATGTTCTTCGTTATACTCCTTTTTACCGCAAGGTAAAGGAACTTGTTGAGAGTGGTGTGCTGGGTGATATTGCGAGTGTGAATATGTCCGAGGGAGTTGGTGCTTTTCACCAATCTCACTCTTATGTGAGAGGTCATTGGGGTGTTAAGGAAAAATCATCACCAATGCTGATAGCAAAAAGTTGTCACGACTTGGATATCCTGTGCTGGTTGGTTGGACGCTCATGCAAAGAAGTTTCCAGCTTTGGCGATTTGATGCATTTCAATAAAAAGAATGCTCCTGAAGGCGCACCAGCCAGATATACTGATGGTTGTCCTGCAGGTATAGAGTGCCCTTATAATGCGACTAGATACGCATCGTCAGAGCGTAGCTGGTTACCACATGTTTGGCCTGTATATGATGAAAACAACCCGGCGCCAGATGAAGATGTCATTGAGTGGCTGAAGGAATCTCCTTGGGGAAGATGTGTTTATCACTGTGATAATAATGTTGTTGACCACCAGGTGGTTAATATGTTGTTTGAAGATAATCTCACCGCATCATTTACTATGACGGCATTTGACCATGGACGTAATATCGAGATTTTCGGAACGAAGGCATGTTTAAGAGGCGGAGAACTTATAAAACAGGCAACAGGATCGGATATCATTATAAAAAGTCAATTCGATAGTGAAGAGTCATCTTATGTAGTTGATCCAATGGTTGGAGGTTATGGCGGACATGGTGGCGGAGATCCTGGTTTAGTTAATGCTCTTTATGATGAGATGGGTAAAGATGATCCAAAGGATATGTATAGTTCCGTACATGTATCGGTTCAAAGTCACCTTATTGGATTCGCCGCTGAAGAATCTCGGGTCAGCGGGAACACTATTGATATTGAATCATTTTATCAGAGCAATTTGCCCAATGATTAATTAGTAGGGATGGATGTTAGGCTCTTCATACAAATGATTTGGCGCCTTGACTAATTTTTTTGATATAACGACACTCACTGCAATCATTATCGCAATATAAGCGGCAAACACTGTTAAAAATAAAGTAGGATTTAAGCTTGCCGATTGGCTCGCAGAAAAGAGTGCACTCATTATTTTTTAGTCCCTAAATTTCTTCTGATTAGCATCTATATGGTGTAGATATCATAGCCCCTGTACTCAGAAGTAGGAAATGTCTAAATGCGCATTTTAATTGCCATATACGCAAGTATATAAAAAATTTAGTTTTACGCTTTAGTCAAATATTTGCACTCATTTTATTTTTATACTTGCCGTAGTCTCCATGTAACCAAAACCATAATTTACTTTAAGTGTATCTCCAGGCTTCAAAGCTAAGTCACTAATTTTTAACTTAGCGATATAATAAGGTGATTCCGCCGACTTTTCTGTAAGCGTAACTACTTTTGAAGTCTTGCCATGAACCGTCAGAGTAATCGCTTCATTTTTTGTAATATCAAAATTCAGTGGTGCTCGTAAACTGATCGTAATCTCATTTGATTTCTGAGTGAGTTCGATTTTGGAATCAGCTTTCGCCATATAGGCCAAGCTGACATTAAAGGCTGTATTAAAATTGACCCAGCCTTCACTCCAGCCATAATTGCCTTTTTCGGGATGGTAGGGATAATGAACATGCTTGGGAGCGCCATCAAAAACGAATCTCGCATTTGCAAGCATGCCTATACCACCTTTATAATAAGAAAACCAGCCGTGTTCTACACCTTCAATTTCACGCGGTGCATCATACGAAAAATGGCGCCCTACAGGATTACGGCCAAAAGAATTATCCATATGGCTCCAAGCAAGTTCATGTAAGCGTTCTTTGCTAGCAGAATCTTCGATGAAGGGTTCCGCCGCTAAAACTGCTGCAGGAAAACCGACCACATTACCAACTTCGTTCCACATTGTGCGCTTTTCTCCATTCGGAGTCCAGATGCCATCGTCAGTCAATTTTCGAAAATCCCACATATTATTGGAACGTCTAATCATAATTTTGGCCCATTGCTGAATCTTGCTTTTAAGTCCTTTGGGAGATTTAGTCGGACAAAGCTGTAAAAATGCAGCTAAACTCGTCATGGTTAAATGCTCACTTAAGCGTTGGCCCTTAGTGTTTACAGGGTTTTCCCAATCGAGATTTTTCACTATCCAGTCCACCTGCTGATAAGCCGCATCAAAGTAATGCTCTGCGTTCTTTAATTTATCGCGTTTTGCCACTTCATACATCAATAAATTAGGCATAATACTATGACCAGGTGGCAACTCACCTTTTGCACTACCAATCTTTATTTTGAGTTCAAATAAGTTATGATTCCCTGATTTATCATAGGGGTACTTACGATTGGCCACTTCTTTTGCCCATGTACTTTCAACAAAAGCTAGAACCGCATCGTAATTTTGCTGGGGAAGCCATTGTTTAAGCATTGGCCAAGCATAGAGAAAAAAAGCTAATTCACCTTTGAGAAACTCATGATCAGTTTTTTGTGTCACATTGACATCCGCACCCCAATGAATCAATTTTACGATATCTGGAGCATTATTTTTATATGGTTTTAAAGCACCCCAAAAATCAATTTCTGAACTCTCATACTTGATCTGCTTTGGCATGCGATCATATGCACTGGGATTCGACAAATACTGGGGAACTAAGGTACGTAGTGCCCAAGCGAAATGATGATCATCACGCCAACCGAAAGAACCTCGACAAGCTTTTTTATAATTGCCCACATAATGACGACTATCTACCATGAAATCAATTGAATTCTGATAGGTAATTCTTTCGAACTGCCAAAGACCGATAGTAAAAGGTACTGATGTGTGATCGCCAGCTTTAATAACATATTCATGATTATCATTGGGTTCAAAAGCTGAAAAATCCCCTATTTTTTTATTGATAAGCCCATTAAATAAAGCTGGTCCACCTTCGGCAGAATGAATACTAAAGACTGTATTGTCATTGAGCGTTGGAACCGTAAAGCGTTTAGGTTTAGTAGTATTAAAACCACTTTGATTGATATAAATTTTGGGTATAACTACTTTGCCATTAAGTTCTGAGGGCGGCGTAATTTTTTTCACTGGGGGCATAGGCTCATTTGAAGCAGGCCAAATAACTACTTCCTGAACACGTGCGATACGACCTTTTGTGTTGGTAATTATAATACGTAAAGCATTTGTTTTGACATCGATGGTCGTATCAAACGGAATGTCGAGAGCCGTACTAGTATTAGCTTCAATTCTAGCAGAAGGCACAGAAACCCATTCACCATTCTCTTGACGAAATTCAATAGTTAAACCTTTAACGGGATCTAAACCGGCATAAGCACTATAGAGATGAATGCCTTGGATTGACCTTATTATATCCCACTCTAACTGTAACCAAATATCACCTTCCTGTGTAGGGGCATTAAGCCAACGTGATTGATCCGTTATCTTATTGTCCACTGCATTTTTTGCTAAGTTTGTTTGGTATACAGAAGAGGCACTCACCTTGGTGACTTTGATAGGTCGCAGACTTGCCGCGCTTAAAGTACTGGTTAGATACAAAGCCATTAAGAGGTAGATCAGACTTGAATTGAAATTCATGGGTTTCCTATTGTATAAATAATTGATTAGCTTGAAATAAAAAGGGTCGCAGTTTTCAAATGTAAATATAATTGCCTTCTTTGACAGGCTCCGTCACTTTAACTTCGCTAGGTAAAATCACTACTTCTTTAATACGTGCAATACCACCCTCTGTCTTTGTAACTGTAATCCGTAAAGCATTTGTTTTAATCTCATTTTTTGAGTCAAAGTATATTTTGAGCGCTGCATTAGTATTTCCCTTCACCATGGCAGATGGAATTGATCGCCAAGTTCCATCAGGCTCGCGAAATTCAATACCTAAAGCACTGACTATACTCTCTTGCTCCTTTTGGAAACCACTGAAAACTTGCACACTATGCAGGGTGCGAACCTCGTCCCACTCCAATTGTAACCAAATAGCCCCTTCCTGTGTAGGGGAATTAAGCCATCGCGAGTCATCTGTAATTTTATTGTCGACAGCATTCTCAGCTCGATAATGTTTAAATACTGAAGAGGCACTTACTTTTGTTACTATAATGGAGTCAGTATTTTCAGCATGCAAAAGCGATGTGAAAAATAAACTCAGACAAAGATAGATGGTACTAAGAAATAAATTCATGTTCTTCCTATGTTTAGAATAGTTAATCAATATCAAATGAAGCGAGTACTAATCTACCGGTAAATAATATGTACTATTATAAGAATAGGTGGGTGTAGCTCTAAGTTTGCTCGACCACCTCGCATGGCCATCCATGTACACACCGTGCACGCCCTCTGCATAGCCATCGGCAAACATGGCGAGGGAAGGGTTGAATGAAAAGGGAGTCCATAAACGTCCGCCTAGTGAATGATTAGTACGCCAATCACTATTCCAGGTGTATGCGGAATCAGTCATTAATAGATCTCCTCCATCGTTTTCATTTAATTTTCTAGCAGTGTCCCCTACTTGTTGACTGCCCGGTAAATATAAATAATTAAAGCGCCATTCACTCGTGTTGGCGGGGTCGTTTATGGGCGTGCTAGTTGATACAGAGGGACACATCCACGTTTCAAAATTATCGTTCAAATATGATCCTAGTTGAGTGCGTAGGTCGTAGCCTGGATTAACGTGATTAAACCTATCCGGCGACGCAGAGCTCCAAGTTTTGGCTGCCGAATAATCATTATCCTCTGCATAGATATGAATAACTGTTGCACATTGTTTTAAATTATTAATACATAAAACACGTCGAGCTGTTTTTCTTGCCTTAGATAGTACGGGGAGCAGCATTGAAGCTAATATTCCAATTATTGCAATAGCTACTAATACTTCGATAAGGGTAAACGCTCCCCTAATTTTTTTTACTTTATTGCCATGCTTAGGCATTAAGGATTTTAATTTTTCCATGAGTTCTCTTTTCCTAATTAGCTATACACATTAATTGAATTGACTGCTACTGCAGCCCCGTGGCTCTCTAATAATTCTAAGATCAGACCATCTGTTTCAATACTTTTCTCCAAAGTAATAAGGATATGATCATGATGATTATTGGCATCTTCTTTTAAAATATTACCTGAGAAATCGAGCAAACGGTAGGACTTGATACAAAAAGGCATCGCTCGATCAAAGTGGCCAAACTGCACACTCTCCATAGCGTGATCAAAATCACTATCAAAACTCAAGGTGATTCGGCTAATAGATTGTTTTTTATTCCACTTTAAGATGAGCTTGGCTTCTGGGTCATTTTTGTCTGCGACCCAGGTATTTGATTCAATAAAGGGACGTCTATAAGGACTGATAAGTTGATCTTTAGAGTAGACCTGAAGAGGTGGATTAAAACTAACTGCTGGCAATTGCCCCCCAGGGCGACGCTCTGGAATCCAAAATTCAAAACTATCGAAACCGCTTTCTTCAGGTGCGTATTGCACTGCATTTTTTGCAACTTTTGGATCGGCAATATGGGAAACGGTCATCAGTCCACTAATTAATTCATCACTAAGAGCCAGTGAAACTCCTTCGCAGGGCATGACACAACAGAAAGCATATTGAGCCTGATCAAATTGATGATCAAATTGAACTGTAACTTGCTGATTTTGACCCGCTGTGATCAAAATACACTTACTTTTTAGTTTCGTGTCTGGAGTAAAATTGCCGAATACTTGCGATGTTCGCAATTGGAACTCAAGTTCACAATCATTATCCGCATTGACAACAAAACTCATTTCAGCTAATTCACCTTGTGGTGCGGGGAAGAGCAAGGCTCTCGCAGCATTCAAGTCAGCCTTTTTTGAGCCAGGAAGGAGAGTGTCTAATTCACGAGTACTCGATACTTGAAGCTCTGCTTTTAAAGCCAAGTTTTCACAATCGCTGATTTGATGGTGAGGAATAAAGTGCCCGGTACGTAAAAGACGAGTTTGCAGTGTGCTCATTTTATCTTCCAACAAAAGATCTCGAGGATTTAAATCCTGCTCGTGACAAATGGCCGCGGCCATACCCACTGCTTGAGCATTATGAGCTGTGGTCATCATCACGCGAGTTGAACCAAAGGCAATATGTGAAGCGGAAATCAAACGTCCCGCAATGAAAAGATTATTGATATTGCGACTATACATTGTACGATATGGAATCTGATAGACACCTTTTGAGTGATATTGAGTACATCCAGATTTTTCACTATAAACACCATCTGAAGGGTGTAAATCGACCGCCCAACCACCAAAAGAAACAGCATCCTCATGTCTTTTTTGTTCAATTACATCCGATTGACTAATCATGTAATCACCTTCAAAACGACGACTCTCGCGTTTGCCTGGGATATTGCCCATCCATTCCAGAGTATGATTCACCATTTCTGGGAACTTCCCAGAGTTCTTCAGATAATTCCATACACCGTAAGCCACTTTCCATAATTCCCATTTAATCGCTTCGGTATCGTCAATTGTATTAAGCCGTCCACCGTATTCCAACCACCAGAGTGAGCAACCGTGGGATTTGGAAGTGATTTGATCATAACGTGGAATTTGGGTGATATCTTTCAACGCAAATTCAGGCGCTACAAAGTCTACGGGCTTTCCCGTATCTTTCGAATAAAAATAAATTGTGTGACCCAAGAGTTCACCATAATCTTGGTCTGGTGCAAAAGGCTCCCCAAATTCTTCGGCACCTTCCGCACCCACACGAAAGGCCGCACCCGAAAGGTAGCCCAGAATGCCATCTCCAGAGGCATCACAAAAACGTGGTGCACTCACATCATAGAGAATAAAATCTTGTGTACTATAAGCACGTAGGCCTGCAATCGTGTTTTTATCCTTTTTGTTCATACTAATAACACTCGTATTCAGCAAAAGGGTGATATTTTCTTCGAGGCGTACTTTCTCTAAAAGTAAGGCATCAAAAAGCAGTGGATTACCTTCTTTATTTCGCCAAGTATTTTCTATCATAAGTTCATTAATGAAACCGCCTTCACGAGCCCAACGGTTATTATTACCTTGATGAGATGTCGCTCCTAAAGCCCATAAGCGGACTTCTGAAGAAGCGTTACCTCCAAGTACGGGACGATCTTGGACCAACACCACTTTTAACCCATGACGTGCAGCAGTTATCGCTGCACTTACTCCGGCCAGACCACCTCCGACCACAGCAAAATCTGTTTGTAGTGCAATTGTTTTTAAAAAACGTTCGTTTGTTGCATCAACTTTAATCATCGCCTTAAGCCTGCTTCTTTTTAAATTTCAAAAATGTAAATATACCGCCAGCGATCGTTAAGAGTATGATGCCAAATGCTGCTAGGAGTCCCCGGTCAGTCTTGTTATACATAACTAAGCCAAACATCATGATGCCTAAAATAGCTAGGCAAGCAGAGACTATTTTTGCGGGGAGATCACTTGCTTGAGTTACTTTGGATTCTTCTTGAGTTGTTTTATATAAGCTCTCAACTTTGTTCCATCCCTCGGCAGTCGATTTCTCCAGTTGATTCATAATGATGAGTACTATAATGGGGACAATAACGCCAATGATTAAGTCGACTGTTTTACCGTTATTATTTGCCCAATCCGCAATAGCTTGAGTCGACTCACTCACTAAAAATCCATCCCCAGCTAAACCTATTTTAAAAATCACGCCCAAGACAAAACTGATTCCCAAGGTTACCCAAACGGCTGTAATATTAATTTTTTTGGTAAACAGTCCCCAAATAGTCGGTGCCAGTAAAGGTCCCACCATCAAACTCGTAATTGAGACCACCACTTTTTCAGCTCCTCCAAGATAGGGAATCGCCAAAGAAACAGCCACAACTATTGCCCCTAGCGCGATCGTAAATATGCGACCAATTCGAACGAGTTGACTCTCCGATGCGTCAGGTTTAAATAAGCGCTGATAAAACTCTTCGGTCAACACTCCCGCAAATACATTGAGCTGAGAACTCACCATACTCGCAGTTGCCGAGAACATGGCAGCTACCATAAGACCGAGCATCCCGGCGGGAAGTACTGCTCGACAGGCTAGAATATAAGCTTCTTGAGGGTCCGCATTAGGATCGATGACGCGATATACCAAGGGGGGCAAGAGCCAGAAGAAGGGGCTAATTAGATAAAGCCATCCAAAAAGGTAGGTACTCTTTCGGGCATCTTTTTCGTTGGGTACGCAGATAAAACGTTGGACAAAAGCCCATTCGGCACCAATCATGAAAAAATGAATCAGAACCCAGCCTAGCATGAAAAACCAACCATACTTATCATTGGTCAAGGCAAAGAAACCATCTGGTGCACGTTCAATAAATGCACTGACCCCACCCGCTTTGTTAAATATAAGTGGGATTATAAAGAGTACGGCTAAATTCAGAACAATAAACTGTAGGACATCCGTCATTAATACCGCCCAAAGGCCACCCGCCATCGTGTAGATTACCACAATGCTACCAAAAATAATAATCGCCCAAGTCAGAGATAAATTTCCTGTAGCTGCATCACGTAAAAAATTGCCTTCTTCGAGGGGCATCATCGCTACTAGAACTACTGATAAGGCATAGAGTGAGACGGCTACGCCAACAATACGAAAAACCATCATTGCCCAAGTGTAAAATTGTACGGCAGCACTCCCAAAACGCAACTCAATAAACTGTGCCGGTGTATTCACTCCCAAAGCTTTCCATTTGCCCGCCACATAGTAGCCAACGGCCAAGGCCGCTATGCCATAACAAAAGTTGATGACAATGGCCACTACTCCGTATTTGTAGGCAATCCCACCCCAGACTACAAAGGTGCCCGCTGAGAACATCGTCATAAAAGAACTCAAGCCAGACGTCCACCAAGGCGACTCACCGCCGGCCGCAAACATATCTTCGGCACTATTGTTTTTACTCGAGAGAAAAAAACCTACGGCAAAAATACCCAACATGTATAAAGTAAGAATAATGTAATCAATAGGAGCCATGACTTGTCCGAATTATTTTGAATATGCAAGACTATATAATGAGCGTCATGCCCTTGCAAGATTCTATACTTACATTATTTATATATAAACTTATACAATATCATTAAGTCACTTATTTTATGAACCGCCCTACTGAAACTCGAACAACTTTATATGATGACTGGCTTAATCTTCGTCTTCACCTTTTCTGGTGCTACGAAAATAAAATTGGGCAAGATCAATTTCCTAGTAATAGCGTTCAAACTTTCAGTCAGTATGATAACAGTGGGGCATGGTTAATCCGTAAAGGTTGGGCTAAAGTTGAATACGATGGCCAGCAATTTATTGCTATGCCTGGACAGTGGATGATCTTAAAGCCCTGTAAACGAGTACAAAGTTTTGCCCCGGGAACTGAAGGCATTTCCATTTCTTATCAAGCTTGCTGGCCAGACGGATCTCATCTATTTGATAAGGGTTTATGCACAGTTATTGATGCCGATGATTTCCCTTCTCTTGAAAAAAAGGCACGCCCTATAGCAAAAGCTGTCAAAAAATTTGCCCCCAATAGTTGGGATGCTCGCACCCATGTCACGGATCTCAAGGGCTTTTTAAATATCCAAGCACTCTTGTCTAATTGGCTTATTGAACTAGAAAAATGCTTGAAAGACAAGGCTATTGAACATTCAGGTCAATTTGGTATTGATGAGAGAGTCATGAGCGCTGTACGAATTCTTAATACCCAGAAATTGAGCCAATCATTTAATATCAATGATTTAGCTGAAGCCGTTTTCTTGAGTCCAAACCACCTCATTCGATTATTTCATGAAAATCTTCAGAAAAGCCCCGCTCAATATTATGAAAAAATCCTAATTGAGGAAGCAAAAAACCGCCTTCAGGTCCCTGATTCTCGTATTAAGGAAATATCTATCGAGCTTGGTTTCCGCCATCTATCCCACTTCTCAAAATGGTTTAAAAAGCATACAGGTCAATCACCACGAGAATTCAAAAAGCCGTTAAGTCAGTAACTTTCGAATGATTTGATCTTTGTATTTGTCATCATTTCAATCAGAATTGAAATCTCCAATATAAGCTTTCAAACTCAAAGATTGAGTCTTCACAGTCAAAATATTATACACCTAGCTATAAAGTATCTATTTATTAAGTTCGGAGCGATTAACAATTGCGTCTTTTGCGTGATTAATATACTTATTGCGTGTTTTGAGCATTAGTTTTAATTGCTAAAGCGCACTAGGATTATAAGGGTACTGCTCAAGGCTAAGCACATTAACATATTCCGAATGAGATAATAATTTACACGATTAACCATCCATTTAGCCATATTTGTCAAGTAGACAATAATCTATTGTATCCGTTTTTTGTTATTTTTGCTTAAAACGAAGTTTTGTATAAGCTGTTTACCTTGTGCCTATCTTGATTTCAACTCTGCGGGTGTGGGTCTTCACAAAAGTGAAGCCCTCCAGCCATCCATATAAGGTCTACGGTTTTAAAGGAACCGTGTTGATCTGTCCAGCTTTTTCTTTTAGCTGCGCTCAACGCCTTAGAAACTCCTAACGGTCATATCCTTGCCGTCCCATTCATAGGATGTTAGGGCTCAGTTCTTATTTCTTGAACTGTCCAGGGTTTTACGGGCTCGGGAAGGAGTGGGTCATCATCAGTAAATTGCTTTGATTAAAGGTGTACACTCTCCCATGTCCTAATCATACTAACTGACTCGACGGTACAAGGGTAATCACTAGGTTCATGAGAGAGGTACGAAAGTTATTTAATGAACTTTTTGTGTGAGTCGTTCATATTTTTGTCTGCCGAAAAACTCGATGTGGTCAAAAGGTTGTTTTCGCAAAAGCATAAAGTAAATCGACCGGCAGATTTTATGAGTGAAGATGGATCTGCCTTTTCGTTTACCGTGACGTTGCTCAAGATCATCTGCAAAAAACTTCATTACTGGATCTGATTTAGATAATAGAGCAATTTCTCCAAAGGCCCATTTTAAGTTAGGGTTACCCATTTTTGTGCCACTGTAGCCATAATTTTTACCTGCACTTTCCTTTTTGCACTTAACAACACGACAATAACTTGCATAATCACCAGGGGTTTTAAACCGCGTAATATCATGAGTTTCATAAACTAAAGTCATCCCCAAAATATCACCGATGCCTTTCATTGATTTAACGATTTCAAACTCTTCTTTGAATTGAGAGTCAAGAGTGAATTTTACGAGATCTTTATCGATTTGTTTTAATTGGTCTGTAAATAATTTTAGTAAATCAGCGTTGAGTTGATAGTTTCGAGCCATGGCAGCATCTTCAGGAAGGAAGCTTTGTAAATCCATGAATTGTAGTGACGATTTGACATTTCTCCGTAAGTCTGCCGAACTATGTTTTAAGTTATTTTGGTCTTCGAAGAGATTAAGATAAATTGAAATACCAGAACGAATACTCACCAATTTGATACGTCGACGAAGTAAATCTCTATGTGCACGAAATTGACGTGGCAACAAAGTCAAATGACCGTAGGGAATGGTGTTTATGGAGAAACCATTGCCCTTATAGGGCTTGGTGCTGTAAGTAAACATTTGATTAAATTATTGAAGCCTTTTAACCTCAAGATTATTGCTTGTTGTAACTATCACGATAATAGTACTGAAGAGGCAAAAAAACTTGGTATAGATGAGTTCGTGACTTTAGAGCAAGCGTTTAGCAGGGCTTATGTCGTTAGCAATCACTTAGCTGATAAAGAAAATAATAAAAAAATTATAAGTAAATTTCTTTTTAATTCCATGCGTCAAGGAGCGACTTTTATCAATACAGGTAGAGGTGCTCAAGTAAATGAAGACGATATGGTAGACGTTTTTGAAACAAGAAAAGATTTAACCGCATTACTCGATGTACAATATCCCGAACCGCCCGCTCTTGGCAACCCTCTCTATACCTTAGAAAATATACACATGACGAGTCATATAGCAGGCAGTGCTAATGATGAAGTTAGACGTTTGGCCGATTTTGTTATAGCCGATTTTCAGCGCTGGTCACGTGAAGAAGCCCTACTTTACTCAGTTGAGCCAGCTTCTTTAGCCTGGAGAGCCTAATGATTAAGATAGGCTTATGTTCCATTACGCTCGCAAAACATAGTGTAGAGGAAGTTGTCTCTTTAGCTAAAAGAACAGAGCTAGCCTGTGTCGAGTGGAATGCTAAATGCCACGTCAAACCCGGTGATTATGAACAAGCTCTGTACGTAAAAAAGCTTAGTAAGGAAGCTGGTTTAGAGATCGTTTCTTATGGAAGCTATTACAGAGTGGGTTCTACAGATGTTAATCAAACAAGTTTTTCAAAAGTACTCTTGACTGCGGAAGTTTTAGAAACTAGAAGCATACGAGTTTGGGCAGGCACAAAAAACTATGAAGATTCTTCACAAGAGGAGATAGCATCTATAGTTGAAGACACACTCAAAATTGCTGAAATGGCTGCCGAAAAAAACATCGCAATTTGCTTCGAATTCCATGATGGGACTCTGACAAATAATAATTATTCGGCACTCAAATTCTCCAACTTAGTAGTCCACCCCAATGTCTTTTTCTCGTGGCAACCACCTCATGGCTACAAAACTTCATATGCCCTGCAGGGTTTAAAAGAATTACTCCCACGTTTATACACAGTCCATATCTACCACTGGACAGTCGGCTCAAAAGATAAAAATAAGGTCAATGGAACTGTGAGAGAATTAATTTACCCAGATGATTATCATCGTCATCCCTTATCGCAAGGAGTGTCCGATCTAGATTTATATTTAAAATGCTTATTAAATGAAGGAAAAGAAATCCCCATCTTGATAGAGTTTGTTAAGGGTGATTGCCCTGAGCAGTTTATCGAAGATGCTTTATTTCTAAGTCATCTCGTTAAAAACATAAGTATAGACCTATCCCACATTCGATAATTTCCAATAAATACAAAAATCGTAAATACTTTATTTACATTACTTTATATTAATGTATTCATAGATGATAACAAAGCAATATTGTGAAATAATCAAGTGATAATATAATAAATAAGATCGTTAAAATAAATACTTTGGAGATTGCTTAAGTGAAAAAATTTACACTAATAGAATTACTGGTAGTCATAGCTATTATTGGCATCTTGGCTAGCCTGCTGCTACCTGTGCTGAGCAAGGCAAGAAAAAGGTCAAAACAAGTCGTCTGTATAAACCAAGTCAAGCAAATTGGTTCAGCGACTTATATGTATACTTCCGATAACGATGGCTATTATCCGCTAAATCCTCCCCAGCATCGTTTAGCAACTTATTTGGGAGGGAACCCTACTGATGCGGACATGACCAAAATGCAACTTAGAAAGTCCGTTCCTTCCGAAGTGGCAAGTGCTAGCCGTTTGGCCGCCCAAGTATGGGAGTGCCCCACCGATATCTTCAACAACAATAATCGCAAGCAATTTGGCAACAGTTATTCTTTAAATGGATTTTATAACGCCAATGGCCCCGAAACCGGTGGTACCGATGACCAAACTATTATCTATGGCGGGTATAACTTACCTTGGTATACGCGCCAAGTTACTGATGTAGCCGGGCCCACTATCCTACTTGGCTGTAATATCTATTCAGGTCCTTCTCCTATGCGTTTCAATTCATATCCATCTTCAGCTTATATCGCTGTCCGACGCTGGAGAGTAGTCACTGGCTTACTAGGTGGAGCCCCTTGGGATGCAGTAAAAAGCTCTTGGTCCAAAAGTTATCATAATAAGAATAGCTTTAACGCAGTATTTACCGACGGCCATGCCGAAAATCTTACTGCGCCTAGTACCGTCAATGGCAACATCAACATTTGGGTACGTGGTGGTCGGCAATACTCGATGTGGGCCATTAATAAGTAAACCATCAAAAATTAAAAACTATAAATTACTGAGATAAGATATTGATTTATAAGGATATTGAATTGCATAATGCCCTTGAACTCCTACCGACAATTGGTGGTGGAGTTCATATGATCCGGATCCCGGAAGCCGTGCGTAGCACCTTGAGTCCTTTAGGTCGTATGGTGGCTCAAGAATCTGCTGGTTGCGAAATCCGCTTTGTAACGCAAGCTAAAAGCTTTCGGGTGGCATTATCGGTGCTGCCATCGACACTATTTCCCTATGAAATCCATAATTTAAACATACAGATTTTCAAAGGCGCTTTCTTTCACTCAACGGTACAGCTGGAAGCCGGTAAAATAAATCACATCAATATTACAGACATTATTGAAAGTACTCATAATAGTTTTCAGATGCTCAAACCCGAAGTACGTGATACGGATTATTTTGATCATACGGTATGGCGTATCATGCTTGGTCGTTACCCCACTGTGTTCCACGAAATCGATACTTATGGCTACCCAATAAGACCTCCAAAGCCGGAAGAGGTTCCGTCAAAAAAGATTTTGTTTTATGGTTCGTCAATCACTAATGGAGCCAGTCCGACTTCATACCATCTCTGCTATGTTCAGCAGGCGGCACGTTATTTAAAAGTTGACCCCCTCAATCAGGGACTTTCCGGTTCATGCCGCATGGAAAAAGAGATGGCTGACTACCTAGCTAATCGTGAAGACTGGGATGAGATATGCCTAGAACTTGGGGTGAATGTCAGACTCGATTACTCACCGGAAGAGTTTAAAAAGCGTAGCCGTTATCTGATTGAACAGCTTATAGCTAAGCACTCGGAAAAGCCCGTTTATTTAATTACTATTTATCCGAATGGACAGAGCCCAGCTAATGCACTGGAAGTGTGTGATATACAATGCAACCAGGAGGCATTTTCGCAGGTTCTTCGCAATCTACTTGCTGAATTACAGCATCCACATCTTCACTTGATTGAAGGTGCTGATATTTTAACAGACTACACAGGGATAACAACAGATCTTATTCATCCCGGAGACTACGGTCACTCAGAAATGGGGATGAACCTCGCACATATAATTAATACTATTAGAAAATAAATATATTTAAAGGACATGACATTAAGATGAAAAAAGGGCTTTTGAACTTGGCGTTATTTGGCGCACTAATCTCTACTGCATCAGCGCAGATTACGCTTAATGGGAATACAGACCACAGCGAGCAGGGGTGGGAAAAATATGGAAAACAAGAGCTTTCTATTGCTGAAGGTGTAGTCGGTATAAATGATCAAAGCACTGAAGATACGGCATCATTGTCACACCCTATTGATCCTGCCTTGCAGAGTTTAATTAGGAAACACGGTTTTGAACTCGCATTTACCTCAAGAGTTAGTGATGCTAATCCCAGTGGGACTGGGATTGAACTGCATGTAGCCAAAGCCGTGCGGCTTGTGTTAGGGCTCAATTCATACCAGAATAAGCAGAATATCTATTTCTGGGATCCAGTGGCAAAAAAGCAGCGATCGCATCAAATTGATAGCGAAGACTTTGTCCACTACCGCGTTGTTTGGACTCCGGATGCTGACGGCGGAAAAGTGTCCGTGTTTACTAACGGAGAAGAAGTTATTTCTCAATCCCACGCTATCAAACTTCAAGGTTCTGCCTCCAGTATAAAAATAGGTGGTTTGAGAGCGGGCAAGGCGCGAACTGGTAAACTTGAGCTTAGAAAGCTGACCCTCAAACCACTGGGTGGCAATTACGAAGTAATGCTCAAAGCATCCAAACCAACTGTTAAAACGGCAAAACTCAATAAGCAGGCTTTTGCTCGAGAATTCCTCGACGGCTTGTACAGCTCATTTGAGGAGATGCATTTTAACGGCTTGAGAGGTAACAAAGATTATCAAAAATTAATAAAGTTGAAGAATGATGGGGATTATGATAAAGCCTTGACTGCATTTCGTGATTATTTCCTGACAAAGCTTCGCAATCCACAAAGCTTCGGGCTTACCACAGCTGATTTAAGTGTCTATTCCAACGGAAACACAGGACTTGGTGCATGGGCCGGACCGCAATTTGATGTGAGAAGTGAGCCAGCAAGTATTTTAAAACTGGCTGATCAAATATTGGCAGGTAAGTTAGCCGGAAGAGATATTGGGAAACCAGGAACCGTCAACTGGAATTATCCGCATAAAAAAGGTGCCGTTCTTGATTACATGTCTGTACCGGATAGAGGACTTTACGATTTTTCCGCTTTTTCTCCACTAGTTCAAGCTTACCTCATCAGTGGAAACAGGGATTATGTAGAACAATACATGGCATATCTAAGTGATTGGACGGATAATGCCGATTACCTCATCAATCAACATCCATGTAAAATACCGCACTCGACCAAAAATGATCCGACAAGAGCCTTTATGCGTTTATTCGCAGCAATCGTCAATACTCCAAATAGCGACGAGCTTATAGAACCGGAACTGTTTGCTCGAGTAATTGACAAGTTACTCAAGTACACTTATTCACAAATGGCCTACCTACGCAGTAACACTCATAACTGGACTCCATCCATGGCCATTGTTATTAAAGCTTTATTATTCAATGAGTTCAAGATCTCCAGATCCTTATTTCGTGAAGGTGTTCGCCGTAATGTCGAGGACAATGCCGTTACTCAAAACCTTCGGGACGGTACTGAGAATCAACAGTGCCCGTGGTATAATGATAATTACCTACAGGTTTATCAATTCCTGCGCCTAATCGAAGCACGCTCAAACTTACCGATCTGGCGGGAAAACCTTTGGCTAAAGGAATGGCGTACCAACCCGCGCCGGCAGAACGATATTCGCGAACATCTGATGGCTAGAATCAACTACACAATCAAAAATCGTACACCCCAAAACCAATGGCCCTCACCGTGGCGTGGTGGCGATAAACGACATATGCATTTGACAGAAACCCGCATTGCCATGAGTCCGGAGGCCTTCAACGAACCGGAAAATGCCAAGATCTACCAGGCAATGACGAATCCGGGATCAGGTGTGCGGCCAGATTTAAAAGCCAACTGGTTCCCGTACGGTGGTTATAATACAATCTGGGAAGGCTGGGAAAAAGATAGCGCTTACGGTGCTCTGTTTTGCTCCCCTGTTCCAGGAGCATACGGGGCTTTTCGCAGTCGTTCCAATAATAATGTTTTTGGCCTTTCAGCATTTGGAGCAGATTTGCTGATCGATGATACAGTGGGTCACTATATGTACCCGTCAAGTCCGGTACAAGTAGATGGTAAGGATCAGTATTTCCACAAAGGGATACACAGAGTCAAGCCCCCATCAAGTCACAAGTCCTATCAGGTAAAGGCCTGGCTGGAGCCTTCTGATTTCCGTTGGCACAGTTCAGAAAAATTCAACTTGATGGAAGGTGTTTATCAGGGCAACTGGTATTCTGACGCTAAAGTTAAACACCAGCGCTTAGTCCAGTATATCCGCAACACTCCCATCTGGATTGTTACCGATCGCATGCACTCGCTAGACAACAAACCCCATGAATATAAGCAAATATGGCACATCCCCACAAAGCCGTCAAAATATGCAGCATATGCCAATGAAGATATAGTTGTTGACGCAAAAAACAACAAAATTACAGCTACCGGCAAAGGTGAAACCAACGAAACCGGCACGATGATCAAACAACCTTCGTTCTCTCTGTACACATTTAGCAATGAGCAACTTAAGTATGACAGCAAGCTGCTTGCAAATAACCCCAAGAACCACTATCAGATCTGTGCGCGCAAAGAGGTGTACCTGCGCTGGAAGGGAACTGATAGTTCCCAGCTTGTCAGCCTGCTTATCCCTCGCCAGCAGGGTGTAAGTGAAGCTGAGGTCTTTTCAGAACTGAAAATGATAAAAAACGTCGACTCAACGGGCTTCAGTGGGAAATTGGCAGACGGGCGCATTGTGGAGTACCTCTCTTCTGCTGATGACACTGTAGAGCTCTCATTGAGTAATGTCGTAGCAAATGCTAAAAGTCTTCTTGTTGTACGTACCGACAACGGATCCGTCAACCTGGTGGTTTTGGATTGTAAGGCTCTGTCTGTCAATGGGAAACTAATTGCTCTGAAAGAGAAGAATGTAGAAGTATCTGTATCTGATGACAAAACAGAAATCATCAATATCTACCGCCCAATTAAGCCTGTGGAAATATTCCCGCAGCGCAATGTGTTTATGGATTCTCTTGAAGTATCATTGCAGAGTGAAACACGAGATGTGGAAATCCGTTATACCCTCGATAATTCTGAACCAACACCTCAATCGACCTTGTACACAGTCCCATTTACGATAAAAGCAACGACAACTGTTAGAGCCCGCGCCTATCGCAAAGGTGTGAAGAATAACCCAGTAGTACTCAGCGGAACATACGCTACGGTTGTGAGCAAGGCTCATTTTGATAAGAAGACAGCTGTGGAGCCACAGGCAGATGGGGGCACTACAGTAGGGCTAAAATGCAGTTATTACGAAGGACAATGGCAACAGCTATGGATGAATCTGAATGCACTTAAACCAAAGCGAACTGGTATAGCCAAAGATGTTTTTGACTTATCTTTGATTCCGGAAAGTAATCCTAAGCTTACCACGGCGGAAGCCCCGCGTCAGAAATACTATGCTCTGAAATATGAAGGGTATATTGAGGTCCCGGAGGATGGTGTTTATACCTTCCATGCTCCAAGCGAGTATATTTACCCTAATGTTGATCAAGGATATGAATTAAATGTTTCCGTGGGAAATAGAATGCTTCCTTTTGGATGGAATAGCACAAGGAAATCTGGTCTCAACTTGTGGTATCCAGCCACAAGCCTTCATGCCTACGGGAACTGGTCAATTGCCTTAAAAAAGGGACTGCATCCAGTGAAAGTAACCTACGCCGATTGGCGCACCAATGCATCTGAACTTCTCAACGAACCCAATACAAATAAATATATCTGGGACGGAGTAAAACCCAAGCTCCTCTTTTCCGGTCCGGGCTTGAACAAACAAGCTATTCCAGCCGAATGGTTGAAGCATAAATAAAGGAGAACTTAATAGTGAAGAAACTCATTATAACAATCATATCAGGTCTGATTTTTGCGACAGCTTTGTCGGCAAAAGAGACCCCTGTATTTAAAGATGGGGAACGGGTGCTCTTCCTCGGTGACAGTATTACCCGGGCGGGCGGTTGGCATTCGCGGATCGCGCTGTTCTACGAGACACGCTATCCGAACCGCCGTGTCAACTGGCTTAATGCCGGCATCAGCGGCGACACCTCGGCCGGCGCGGTGAAGCGCCTGCAATGGGACGTATTCGAGCGTAAGCCGAACAGCGTCGTGATCATGCTCGGTATGAACGATGCGGCACGAGGGGACCTGCCCAAGGAACTCGGCATGGGCGAGATTGGCAGTGACAAGCGGGTCGCGGAGTATGCGAAGAACATGCGTAACCTTGTTGAAAAGCTTCAGGCCGCCAAAGTGGGCATCATCCTCTGTACGCCGAGTCCCTACGACTCCACCGTCAAGCTGAAGACGCCGGGCAATCCGGCCGCCAACGAAGCACTCACCAAGATGGCTAGCTTCTGCCGCGAACTGGCGAAAGAGTTTGATCTACCCCTGGTCGATTTTAACGGTCCTATGAATGCCATCAATACAGCCTACCAGAAGACAAAACCGACCTTCACGCTGATAGGTGGCGATCGTGTCCATCCCGGGGCACTGGGCTGCACAGTCATGGCTCACCTTTTTCTTAAGGCGCAAGGAGCTTCTGGTCTCATTAGCGAAGTGATGATCGATGCTGCTGAAAATAAGGTCACAAAGGAGGAAAATGCCAAGGTCGCCGACTTGAAAGTCAAGGACGGTGCGGTCTCATTCTCCTTAACTGAGAAAGCCTTGCCAATGCCGTTTGAAGGGGATTCCCGTCAGGCCCTGAAACTTTCCCCGGAGAATGAATTACTCAAGGCTATGGCCAAACTCGAGCGACCGGCTGATGCCCATACCCGCATGGGGGCAACCCTCGGCGCTGCCAAAAACGGGGTGGGGCTTGAGTTTGATCCGGCCAACAGTACTGCTTGGGACGACATCTACTGGCGCGACCACCTGCACCGGCAACTGTTCTCCGTACGCGGGTTGCCGGAGGGCGAATACGAACTGAGGATTGATGATAAGCTTATTGGTCGTTGGTTCAACGACGATCTGGCTATGCGGATCAACCTTTCCGGTCTGCGCACGACACCACAGTATCAGCAGGTGAAAAAGGTATCGGAATTTCACGACAAGCGTCATAAAACAGCTTCCTATGCCCCCCGCATGATAGCCTATACCCGGCACTTTGCTCTTGACCCATTCAATATTGACACATCTAACGCGGATGCAGTTAAAATCTATCTTGAAAAGCTGATTGCTGATCCGACAGCCAAAGACCGCGTCGAGCTGGGTGGCTACACCCAGTCCATGGCTAAACAATACCTAAAACACAAGCCTAAGGAGGAGAAAACCGTTAATGAAATAGCCTCCGTCGACGATGAAATTTACAGGCTGAATACGCCTACCATTCATCGTTACGAGTTACGCCCTGTGACCCATCCTATTAGTTCTGAAGCACGTCAAAAAACCTTTGATCAACGTCGCACACCTGAGCAACTTGCGAAGCTTGCAAAGGACTTTTGCAAGCTTCTAGTTCTTGACAATGCTGGATTGCTGCGTACCAACCTACGCCGCAGACCTGGACTGCAAAAAGTAGCTAAGCTGGCCAAGGGTGGAAAACCCGTGGAAGCGCTCAACTCCTATCGTGATTACCTTTTCGATAAACTACGCAACGCTGCCGCCTACGGACTACCTGGCGAGTTATTGGATCCATACAAGAAATTGATCAAGCTCAAGAATAAAGACAAGGTTGTGGCTCGAGCTCAGGAGTTACTGGCAGGCAGAATTCTGCCCGACACGGCTCCGATGCAGCCAGGAAGCGTCTGGCTACCACGGCCGAAGGAAGCGGGGACCGGTGCTTCTAATCCCTGGACGCCCAAGACATTTCAACCCCTGGCTGAGGCTTACCTGATGACCGGTGAGGCCCGTTACCTTCAAAAATGGATTGACTACCTCGACGGCTGGGCCATGTTCGAAGACACGGACGACCATATTCGGGGCACCGACATCTCCGACTCTGACAGCCATTCCATAAGTCAAGTTCTGGCCATCTACAAGATCCTCGGCGGCATCGCCCGGATGCAACCAGCGGCTCAAACGGAGTTTCCCGCCGACAGTCTGGCCCGGATCCTATCCAAGTGCATCCGTGTTTATCTTCCGCTCTCCATTGTCTACCACGATAGCAATCCACAGAACTGGACACCGGGAAATACAGCTTACCAGATGAAGGTCGCCGCGCTCATGGATGAATTCCGGGCCGCAGAAACCATCTTCAACCGCGCTCGCCATCGCCACGAAAACTACGGCACCATCCAAAATCTGCCCGATGGCGGCGAGACGGAGCATGCCCTCTGGTACAACGCGCACTACTTCCATGGCGCCATAGAACCGATCAAACTTGTTGATTCGCGGCGCCATGCTACGGCCATCAACAAGGCTTTCTGGGAAGCACCAATTCTCTCTGCCGATTGGAAGTTCATGCAGAGAGACAAAATCATTCAGCGCGCCCGTTATTTTCTGCAGATGTTAAGCCCCCAAAGCAAATACCCCATCGGCAACCGTAGTGATAACCGTACATTGCCTGACTGGATGTCTGCAGCACTGGTGGAATACGCCCTGCTCAACGGTGCACCCGACCTTCAAGTGTTACTGAATACCTTTCGCGGCAATACCGCCTCTGGCCTACCGGACTTCACCATGTCCGGTTTCCCCTACAGCGGTAGCTGGATCATGCGCAAGGGCTGGGGCAAGGAGGACGGCTACGCCCACTTCTTCTCTTCACCCTATCCCGTTGGCGGCCACGCTATGCGTGGCATGAAAAGCAATAACGGCTTCTGGCTCTCCGAAGCAGGGCAGGACCTGTTGGTGTCCGGTAGTTTCGGTGCTTATAGTAACGATCGTTCCCCCCTACGTGTTGACGGCAGGGAACAGTTTGCTCTCGCCGGCATCGGCAACCCCGGTATCAACAAAAATCACAAGGGCTTCAGCGTTGCCTACATCGACCCCCAGCCCGCTGACTGGCGCTCGCACTCGAGTGTGAATTTCGACTTCGCCGAAGGTGTCTATTCAGGGCCCTACGGAGATTCCATCGATGACCATCACGACAACAAAGACTACCGCTCCGGATTTCTCGCGGAGCGTGCCCGGGAGGTCATTACCGGGGTTACCCACCAGCGCCAGGTCTTCCACGTCAAGAACCCCGACCTGTGGATTGTGGTTGACCGCCTGAAGAGCCAAGGTCCCCACGAATACACCCTGGACTGGTATCTGCCGGCTCCCTTGACCCAGAAGAGCAAGAACCGCTATAAGCCCAAAACCTTTGCCGCTAGCAACATCTTCATTGATGACGCTTTGCAGACCGTGACTACCAGCGCAGCAGACATGCCCAACCTGCGTATCCGCCACTTCGGCCCAAAACTTAATTTGAGCAGAAATCTAGTGAATGGCGAGGCCGTTAAGAATGACTACACCTACAAGTACAGAATGTATGACCTCTGGCGCCTCAGCGGCACTTGGCAAAGCAGTGGCAACGACGTCATCATTTCCCTGATTGAAGCTTTGCCCAAAGGTGGTACCACGAAGATTAAAAATGCCCAGAATACAGAGTCTGGTTTTGAAGCAACATTAGCAGAAGGACAACGGCTGCAGTTTAACGCTACTGAAGCCAATGTAACGCTGACTATTGACGGCCGAATGCTGGTACTTGGTGAGGAGAGCTTCGAAGCACAGGGCAAGCAGCGCACTCCGGTTTACCGCCCGATCGCACCGGTCCGAATCGACCCGGTCCGGAATGTCATCGCCGGCGCCACGCCCGTTACGTTGGCTTGCCCCACGTCCGGAGTGGATATCCGCTACACCCTCGACGGTTCTGAACCGACCATTCACTCGCCACTCTACACTGCGCCATTTACCATCGACAACAGCGTCACCGTCAAAGCCCGCGCCTTTCGTAAGGGGTTAACCGCTACCCCGACGAACCTGGCCGGCACGCACGCTACCGGCACGCGAGTTGCGCATTACAAACTTGTTAAAGCGCTCGATCCAGTCGCACCACTTAACGATAAGCGCTACAAAACGGGGCTCAAGGCCGACTACTATGAGGGCGACTGGAAGGATCTGGCCTTCTTTCCGGAACGGGTGAAACCTAAACGAACCTTTAACGCCCGTTGGCTCTTCGACCGCTGCCAACCCAGCACCGACAAGACCTTCGGCTGGACTTATTCGGGATATATCAGCATCCCTGAAGACGGCATTTACACCTTTTATGCTCCGGAGGAGATGCTCACTTCGCCGCAGGAACCGGGTTATAATCTTCGCCTGTTTGTCGGCCAGGAACTGCTCTGGAACAATCGCCCCAGCGGCCAGCTCAACGAATGGTATCCGGCTACCACCCGACATGCTTACGGCACCTGGAGCATCGCTTTGAAGAAAGGGCTGCACCCTGTCAAGGTCAGCTATGTCGATTACCGACAGGATGCGGTTGAACGCCTGAACCACCCAGGTTTAAGGCTGAACACTATTTGGGTTGGCTCACTTCCTAAACTTAAAGTTTCCGGTCCGGGATTAGAATTACAGCCTATACCAAACAACTGGTGCTTTAAAAATTAGTTCTCTGAACTCAAACAAAAATATTTTAATAACAAAAAAAGGATAAAAATATGAACATTTATTTTACCAGTTTTAAGGAGATCAAGATGAATAAAGTTGAGTATCGTAGTAACAGATTGAGTCATATGAAATTATTAAAGATATTATCATTATGGATGTTTATTGGAACAGCATCATATGGTCAATCAACCCCTGTTTTTACAAGTGGGCAAGAGGGATATAAAAGCTTTCGTATACCAGCCATTATTAGTACTCATTCCGATACATTATTAGCTTTTTGTGAGGGACGTGTGAATGGCCTTAGTGATACAGGGAATATTGATATGGTGATGAAGCGCTCAGATGATGGTGGTAAGACCTGGTCTAAGCTTGAGGTGCTCTGGAATGATGAGTCTAATGTCTGTGGAAATCCATGTCCTGTCGTTTTGGAAAGTGGTGAAATTTTATTACTAATGACCTGGAATCATGGTAGTGAACATGAAGGGCATATAAAGAGTGGGACGTCAAAACATGGCGGGCGAGTTCCTTATGTTATGAGTTCCAAAGATAATGGTAAGACCTGGTCAAAACCACGTGATATATCAGTCATGGCAGACAAAGATAGTTGGGGCTGGTATGCAACAGGACCTGGTAATGCAATTCAAATGCAACATGGTAAATATAAGGGGCGTATAGTCGTGCCATGTGCAGATTCGGATCTTAAAAATCATTATGATGCACATGCAATTTATAGTGATGATGATGGTAAGACCTGGAAATATAGTGGCCAAGTTGGAGCAGGAGCAAATGAGAGTTGTATTCTTGAACTAGGCGATGGAACACTGGTTTTGAATAGTCGTCAACAGACTAATAAATCTGGTAGTCGCGGTCAGGCAATTAGTAAGGATGGTGGGGTAACTTGGATTAATTTTACTAACAAAACACCGTTAAAGGACCCAACTTGTCAGGCAGCATTCATCAGCTATGATCATAAGAATACATTATTATTTATGAATCCACAGGGCAGGGGACGCAGTGATGGTATTGTTCAACTCAGTAGTGATGCAGGTAAAACCTGGAAACCACTGCTGGTATTACCCAAAGGTTTCTTTGCTTATTCCAGTATGACCGTAATGGGCAATGGTGATATTGCACTGATCTATGAAGCAAGTGGCTATCGGACTATTCCATTTACACTCATTACTGCAGATCAAGTTAAGCAGGTTCTAAGTAAATAATAAAAATTAAAGCAATTTGCGATGGTATAATGAAAGGTAAAAAATAATGAAATTGTCAGGATTAATATCAGCACCTTATACGCCAATGGATAAAGATGGAAATATTTGTTTTGATCGGATACCAGCCTATGCAGAATCACTCAAGCATAATGGCATTACGGGAGTATTTGTGAATGGCACTACAGGAGAAGGGATGGATCTGTCCCTCGATGAACGAAAAGCAGCCGCAAAATGCTGGATCTCACATAAATTACCTGATTTCAAAGTAATCATTCATGTTGGTGAGAACTCTCTTTTAAATGCATGTCATTTAGCAAAACATGCGAATGAATCTGGGGCTGATGCAATCGGTGTGATGATGCCTTTGGAGTCAGGCAAAATGACTTTAGAAGACTCTCTTCAGACCGAGAGCTCCCCTTTGAATGGGATGGAAAACAAGTGCCGGTGGAGGTTCCCGTTGAGTTGTGCTCTTCGTTTGGGGATATTGCGGCTGTTGAATTTTCTGAAGCGCATTTCATGTCGCGAACCTGCAGTGAGAAAGGAGAATAACCTATGAATTATCGTCATTTTTGCATTGGAATGGTGTGTTTGCTGTTTTTAATGCCAACGAGCGTTTATTGCCAGCAACCATACGAGCCGTATCTTGACTTTTCCAAAGATACATCAAAACATGTGGTGATCGCGGCGGGAACACCCACGGTTTATCAGGGGCATCCCACCAGTGTGCTGCTTGCGGACGGGAAGACCATGTTCTGTGTTTGGTGTCAGGACCACGGCGGCAACTGTGGTCCATTTGCCTTGAGTAAGGATGCCGGAAAAACATGGAAGCGGGTGGACGATCGCCTGCCGAAAGAATTCAGGAAATCCAGAAACTGTCCTACAATTTTTCGCATGCGGGACATGCGGGGAAAAGAGCGTCTGTTCATTTTCTCACAGGGGAATTGGAATAAAGAGAAACGTCGTTATACTGAACTCATACGGGTTATGAGTGAGGACCAGGGAAATACCTGGAAGATGATGCCGACCATTCCCCTAACCGCGGTTATGCCGTTCACCACAATGATAAGGCTGAAAGACGGTTCATACCTTGCCCAGTACAACGACCGTCATTGGGAGACTGGAAAGCTATGGAACCGCATCTTCCAAATCAAGTCTTCAGATGGCGGAATTACCTGGGGCAAGTCACGTTGCGTTGCCCAAAGCAATAAGATGAATCTTTGTGAACCCTTTCTACTGCGTTCACCGGATGGGGAAGAAATATGTTCGATACTACGCGACAACGTAGGTGGGGCTTTGAGCAAACTAATTTTCAGCAAAGATGAAGGCAAAAGCTGGAGTCCTATGGAGGAATCGTCCTGGGGACTTACCGGTCACCGTCATCATGGTGTGCAGCTGGAGGACGGACGCTGGATAATCGCTTTTCGGGACAGAGCTCCACACAGTCCTTCAATGAATAACTTTGTAGCCTGGATCGGAACCTATGATGATATAAAGAACAAGCTACCCGGTAAACGCATCAAGCTGTTGCACAGCTTTCAACATAGTGATTGTGGATATGCATCACTTTCCCTTCTGCCGGACAAAGGCATTTTTGCCGTGACCTACATCAAGTATAAACCGGACAGGGATAAGCATTCTATTGTCGGCGTACGATTGAGTCATACTGATCTCAAATAGAAGGGCTGGAAGGTTCCCGATATTCGCATCTCGGGTCCAGACCTCGGTAAACAGGAGATTCCCAGAGAGTGGTACCATCAACCACGCTCTTGAACCCTAACCCTTGGAACTGAACTCGGGACGGTTCACACTGGCAAAATGTTGAAACAAGACTAAGTAAGTTATGGGGGACAGGATACTTTTTAAGTTATGGGGGACAGGATACTTTTTGAAAATGATGAGTGTTTTTGGGTTTTCTTTGACGATCTTAGTTATGGGGGACAGGATACTTTTTGATGTCGACTACCGCCAAGATGCCGTCGAGCGCCTGAACCACCCAGGTTTAAGGCTTAACACTATTTGGGATGGTTCTCTTCCTAAACTTAAAGTTTCAGGTCCGGGATTAGAATTACAGTCTATACCAAACAACTGGTACTTTAAAAATTAGTTCTCTGAACTCAAACAAAAATATTTTAATAACAAAAAAAGGTTAAAAATATGAATATTCGTATGATAACAACACTATTAGCGACCGCACTACTGTCAAGCGTCTCCGCACAGGTATCTTTGACCGGATCTAAGGACTTGGCAAAACAAGAAGGGGATATCACCATGGATGAAATGGTCGCCAGAACACTGGTCATCTCCGCAGCCGAAAAGGAACGGCTGACCGACTTGGAGGTCAACGGCATCCTGACGGTAAAGCCTGTCGCACTTCCGGTAGGCCCACACCTCAAAGGAAAGAATCATCATCTTGGCTGGCCGGTCGGAATCAAGATTGGCAAGACACTGCTATGTGCCTACCATCAGACGCTGAGACATCATGGTGGTGGGCCGAGTCAAGATGCCAATAGTAGTGATGCGGTAATTGTTCGTTCAACTGATGGCGGCAACACATGGTCGGATCCCATCGATATTAGACAATTCGGCACAAGTGAAAAGGCAATGGTTCTGAACTTTGGAAACTGCTTCGGTATTCTAGATGGGAAGATCTTTCTCGCCACCAAGTATGGTTTGTACCGCTCAGAGGACGAAGGCAAGAGTTGGACGCTCCTCCCGGATGCTTTGACCCAGGATCAGACGGGACACAAGTACACGGAGAACTTCGGGCCGCGCATGATTGTTCATCCGGACAGAGGGCTCGTCATACCAGTCGGAGTCGAGCGATCTCCGTACATCGACATGTACTCCTCCAAAGATGAAGGCCTAACTTGGACCCATGAGAGGGTCACACTCTCTGACAAAATACATCCGCTGGAGCCAACAGCCATCTATCACGACGGCCGGCTCATCTTCCTCACAAGGAATCATACACTTCCATTCAAGTGGCATCAGCAATTAAGAGAAACCCAGCGGCCTGCCATGCTGGTCTCAGACACGGGCTGGTTCCCGATGACGCATCAGCAGTTGACCAACATATCTTCCTACCGTTGGCCTGACACGACCGATGTCGATTTCAACCCCGTGACCAAGCGGTTCGAGGCAGTGGTTACGAACAGGAGCGGCGGAGCCGAGAAGGATGAGAAGAACGAGAGGCATGAACAAACGGTTAACCTGTGGTCGCTCTCGCAGGAAGACATGTACGCAGGACGTGCCGACAAATGGCGGTTCGAAGGAACACTCCTGCGATTAAAGTCGGGTATGCTTGGCATCGCTGCTGACGATATCGATGCCGCTCACCCTGGCGGAGCAGTGATTGACGAAGATGAAGGCGTGCAACACATATTCATCTACTGCGGCCGGTACTCAACTCCTGCAGGGATCTACAGGATTTCACGGACCCTTGACACCAACAAACTCAGAGAAGCCATGAGCCAACAAGGATCTGAAGGCGACACGGTAAACCGCGCGCCTTAGCTCAGGCGTTATATTTTATAAAATTTTGGAAATATTCATACAAAACGGACAGTACTAATGAAAGACATGACATTGAACTATCACTTGATGCATCCCGGCGGAGACAGTCGCCCGGGCGACCCCAACGCAGCCTTCTACCTTGATGGAGTTTACCATCTGCATTATATTCTCAGGCACCCGTGGCAGGATGACTATTCCTTCAGCTTCGTGCATGTTACCAGTCCCGATATGCTGCATTGGACTTGGCAGACTACAAAACTCCAGCCCTCATTCACAAGGCATGGAATGTTCAGTGGAACCGGATTTATTACTAAAGAAGGACAAGCGGCAGTCATATACCACGGGCAAGGGTCGGAGCGGAACCATATTGCTATCGCAAAAGACCAGGCCCTTTCTGAATGGGAGAAACCCTATCCGGTCGAGGTGCGCAATCCCGACAGCAGCGAAGCAAAGATCGACAGTCACTGGGATCCTGATTGCTTTTTAATCGGCGATACCTACTACTCAATCTCTGGAGGACAAATGCAAAATTTTACCTGTCCCCCAAATCTTCTAAATCTTCTCCGTCCCCCAAATCTCCAGTCCCCCAAATCTCCCCAAATCTCAAAAATATAAAAATTGTTTTTTATTAAGCTAGATACGACGACCACGGCTAATCACGTGGATGAATACACAATCTTGCCACAAGGAGATTATTGTGAATATAATAAATCGCTCTTAATAAATCTCTTTCATCACGCAGGAAACGAAACCAATTCTCATGATTCCATAAATCATTCTCGCTTAATAGAAGGGCTATCGATTGTAAACCGGCGGACCAGTTTGATAGTTAAAAAGAAAAAATAATAATTTTTATTGTTTAGTGAAAGATTTCATAAGCAGGCCCGTTGATAATAGTATAAGCCCTAAAAAAAGTCATTATAAAATTAGACTAAAAGAAATTTTGAAATATGAACAATACATTACACACACACGAAACTTTGCTCATGCGTCTGCAAAAAAACATGGATTCATGGGATGAATTTACACTGGCCTACGAACGCTATATTTACCTCATCATTCGCGCCATGAGAATCAATCATCACGATGCCGAAGACCTTACACAGAATGTTTTACTCAAAGTTTGGAAAAATATTTCTGAATACCAGTACAACCCTGACCACGCTCGCTTCCGGACATGGCTTTCCAGAATATGCCGCAACCAAGTTATTGATTTTATCAGAAAACAAAAAACTGAAAAAACGAAGCGCGAAAAAAACTATTCTGAGATCGAAGAAATCACTCAGCCTCAAGTAGAAGCACTCGCAGAAGAAGAATGGAAAGCCCACGTCAGTACTGCTGCTTGGGATAATATTCAAAAAGACTTCAAGAGCGAAGCCACCACCTGCTTTGAAATGATCAATGACGGTCTAGCGGTTGCGGAAATCGCAAAAAAACTCAATCTCTCCGAGAGTTCAGTCTACGTCTACTCAAAACGAGTTCGTGATCAACTTGTCTCCGAAGTTAGACGCTTAAACAACTCCTGGAATTAAGCGCTCACAAAAATAAAATTTACAAAAAAATCAAAATACAAAAACTTCAATCAATGAAAAAATGTCGCATTTCAACAATTCATATTGTTTAGAATTAACAATCTAATCTCAGAAATGAAGTAATATCATCCTCAACTCCGCACTTATAAGCTTAACTTAAAAAAATAAATCTAGAACTTATGAATAAACTCTTCAATCACATTTTAATAACTACAAGCCTTTGCTTGAGTGCTTATGCAGAAATTGACTTCAACCGCGACATACGTCCTATCTTTAACCGTTCCTGCACAGGCTGTCATGGAGGAGTCAAAAAAGCTGGGGGGCTCAGTCTCATCACCAAAGAAGAAGCTTACGGCAAAACCGAGCATGGCATTGGCATTGTTCCCGGTAAAGCTGAAGAAAGTATGCTCTACAAACTCATTACTCACGAAGATCCCTCCAGACGCATGCCCTTTGAAAAGACTCCTCTCACAGCAGAAGAAATCACCCTCATCCGTGACTGGATCAACGATGGGGCTCAATGGGATGAACACTGGTCCTATATGCCTATTAAAAACTTCACTCCTCCTGCGAACTCCGCAAAAACTGATATTGATAAATTCCTTAAACGCAAACTCGACGAAAAAAAGCTTCTGATTAATACTGAGGCAGATAAAAATACACTCATTCGTCGTACTTTCCTCGACCTCATTGGCATGCCTCCCACTGAAGAGGAATTTTTGCGCTTCCAGCAAAGTTCTCATAAAGAGATGGTGGACTACCTCTTGGCTTCTCCAAAATATGGTGAAAAGTGGACTTCTATGTGGCTCGATCTCGCACGCTATGCTGATACCATGGGCTACGAAAAAGATCCCCACAGAAACATTCACGACTACAAAAGCTGGTTGATCAAAGCCTTTAACAAAGACCTGCCCTATGACCAGTTCATTACTGAACAACTTGCGGGTGACATGTTAGCAAATCCTAGTAACGATCAACTCATTGCCACCGCCTATCACCGCAATACCCAAACCAATACCGAGGGTGGCACTAGTGACGAGGAATTTCGTACTGCAGCCGTCATGGACCGAACCGTCAATACTTGGGAAGCCCTCATGGGAACTTCATTTGGATGTGTGCAATGTCACAGCCACCCCTACGATCCCATTGATCACAATGAATATTTTGAGTTCATGAGTTTTTTCAACAACACCGCTGATAATGACCAGCAAAATGACTTCCCCACCTTGCTGCTTCAGAGTCAAGAACAAAAAGAACTCGTGGCTAAACTTCAGCCAGAGCTCAATGCCATGCGCCAGAAAGAAAAAGAACTTGATAATAAGATCAAAAGCTTGGAAGTCGAAAAAGCTACAGAGAAAAATGACGCGGCAACAGCTGCCCAAAAGGAAAAAGTCGACAATCAGAAAGATCTCCTTACTCAACTCAAAAAAGAGCTCGCTGAACTTAAAAAGAAAAGCAAACAGGTTCAAAACCGTATTAATCATGCGAAGCGAAATAAAGTTCCGATTATGAAAGAGCTTGATAAGCCAAGAGAAACACACGTTTTCATTCGTGGCAACTGGGAAGATCATGGCGAGAAAGTTTCCCCTGGAGTTCCAAAAATCATGAATGAATTTCCTAAAGGTGCTCCGAAAAATCGCCTCGGTTTAAGCCAATGGCTTACTGCACCAGAGAATCCCCTCGTCAGTCGAGTTGCCGTTAATCGCATCTGGGAGCAACTCTTTGGCTACGGTATCGTCGAAACTTTGGAGGACTTTGGTTCACAGGGCAAAAAGCCTTCACACCCTGAATTACTCGATCACTTGGCCTATAATTTCATGGATCAACATAAGTGGTCAATAAAATCTCTTATCAAAGAAATTGTCAGCACTGAGGCCTACAAAAGAAGCTCCCATGTGAATCCACAGGACTTAGAGAAAGATCCGCGCAATATGTACTTGGCCCGTTTCCCTAGAGTGCGCTTAACCCCAGAGCAAATTCGCGACCAAGCTCTTCGTGCTTCAGGTTTACTCAGTGAAAAAATGTATGGTCCTTCAGTGATGCCCTACCAACCCGACGGCGTCTGGCAAACTGTCTATAGTGGCCACAAATGGCAAACTCCACAAAATGAAGATCGCTATCGCCGCGCGCTCTACACCTACTGGAAACGCACAAGTCCTTACCCGGCCATGGAAACCTTTGACATGACTCCTCGCGAGAACT
The DNA here is from genome assembly GCF_000170755.1 of Lentisphaera araneosa HTCC2155. Lineage (NCBI taxonomy): Bacteria > Pseudomonadati > Lentisphaerota > Lentisphaeria > Lentisphaerales > Lentisphaeraceae > Lentisphaera > Lentisphaera araneosa. The sequence goes on along the minus strand of NZ_ABCK01000017.1, from coordinate 82,329 downwards.
GCACAACTCGCCGCATTCGTACCAACACTCCTCTCCAAGCTTTGGTCACACTCAATGACCCTGCCTTCATGGAAATGGCTACTGAATTGGGCAAAAAAATGGGAGCTCAACAAGGTGATTTCTCGGCTAAAATCAACAAGGGCTTTCACTTACTCCTAGTTCGTCAAGCGACGAAACAAGAAATTGAAATTCTCCAAGAAATTTTCACAGAGACAAAAAAATCCGGCAAAAAAGATCATGAGTGCTGGGCCGTCATTGGCAACATCATGCTTAACCTCGATGAAACAGTCAATAAAATTTAAGGAGTCAATGATGAATAAAAAAACGACTTTAAACCGCCGCTCCTTTCTTGGAGCCTCAGCAGGACTTATGGGCGCCAACTCCCTCATGGGTCAATCCATTGCCGATGGCACACGCAATACAAATAACCCGGGTGGCACTCGCGCCCCTCATTTCCAAGCAAAAGCCAAGCGCGTTATTTTCCTGCATATGGCTGGTGGCCCTTCTCATTTAGAAATGTTCGATTACAAACCCACCCTCAAAAAATTTGATGGCAAGCCCTGCCCGCAAGAACTCCTAGAAGGTAAAAAACTCGCCTTTGCCAAAGGCACGCCGAACATGCTAGGTCCACAAGCTGAGTTCAAGCAATATGGCCAAGATGGAACTTGGGTTTCTGAACGCCTACCCTACTTCAGTAAAATTGTTGATGAAGTCACCATGATAAAATCCATGACTACGAGTCAATTTAATCATGCTCCTGCTCAAATTCTCATGCATTCAGGTTATCAACTTCTTGGTCGACCTAGTTTAGGTTCATGGTTATCTTACGGCTTAGGATCAGAAAATAATAATATGCCTGGCTTTGTGGTTCTCACTTCCGGCGGGAAAAACCCCTCTGCAGGTAAAAGTGTTTGGGGGAGCGGTTTTCTCCCAAGTGTTTATCAAGGCGTAAAATGTCGCAGCACTGGGGAACCCGTACTCTTCTCCAAAAACCCGAAGCATATTGACGATATCTTACGCAAAAAGACCATAGGCACCATTAATCGCCTTAACAAACTTCAATACGATCAACACAATGACCCCGAGACTCTCACGCGCATGGCTCAATACGAAATGGCCAACCGTATGCAACAAGTCGCGCCTCAAGTCATGGATCTTAAACAAGAACCCCAATACATCCGTGACCTTTATGGCATTCAAGAAGGAAAAGCTTCTTTCGCCAACAACTGCCTTCTCGCTCGTCGCCTCATTGAAAACGACGTACGCTTTGTTCAACTCTACGATTGGGGTTGGGATACCCATGGCAATGCCAAACAAACTGATTTACACAATGGCTTTGTCGACAAATGTCGTGATATTGATCGCCCCATTTACGCCCTACTCAATGACCTCAAAGCTCGTGGACTTCTAGAAGACACCCTCGTCGTTTGGGGTGGTGAATTTGGTCGTACTCCTTTCCGCGAAAATCGCGGTGGTAAATATGGCCAATGGATCGGTCGAGATCACAGTCCTAACGCTTTCACCATGTGGATGGCAGGCGCCGGTGTTAAAAAAGGTTTCAACTACGGAGAAAGTGACGAAACGGGCTACAACACCGGATCTGATCCCGTGGAAGTCTACGACCTTCAGGCAACGATACTCCATCTCATGGGTTTTGATCACGAGCGACTCACCTACCCCTTCCAAGGACGGGACTTCCGTCTCACCGATATCTTTGGTCGCGTCATCCATAAAATTTTGGCTTAATCATGAAGAATTTACTTTTTACCTCACTCATTCTCGGTATCAGTTCATCTCTTTTTGCCAGTAGCGAACATTCCAATCGCAAGCTCACTTATGGCGATGACCTCATCCCCCTCTTTGAACAAAATTGCATCAAATGCCACGGGGGTCCTGACTTGCGTCGCAAAGGTCGTATCATGAAAAAAGGTGGCCTCGATCTCACCAAAATTGATTCCGTCAAGGAAGCAATCGAAGCTGGCAAACCCAAGGACAGCTTACTCTATTCGCTTACAGTAACTGATGACGAAGACGAAATCATGCCTCCCAAAGGCCGCCACCTAAGTACTTCAGAGGCTCAACTCATCTATAAATGGATTGAACAAGGTGCGGACTTCGCAAACTTTGTCTACGTTCCCAAAGAACAATCCCGCTATGCTATCCTCGTGGATAAGGCCAAACCTGCCCCAGAGGAACTGCTTAGCGAACTTAGCAAAACTGGAGCTATTATCACACGAGTAAGTGATCAAGGAGCTTTATTGCGCGCCAACTTAAGAACATTAAATCTCAGCGAAAATTTAAAAGTCCTTTTAAGCAAAGCAGCTCCTTACATTTCTGATCTCGATTTAAGTCATATTGATGGAGAAATAACTGACTTAAAATTTTTACATGAAGCCAACAACCTTACTGAAATCAATCTAAGTTCATCTAATATTTCAAATGAAGCTATTCAGTCCATTAGCCATTTGCCAAATTTAGAAAAAATTAATCTTTATAAGACTAAAATCAGTGATGCAAAAATGTTTACGGACTTCGCAGCCTTAAGAACTCTCAACCTTTCCATGACTCAAGTACGCCAAGCTGAAGTCAAGACTTTAAAGGAAAGTAAGCCTCAACTTAATATAAATTATATGAAGCTACCACGCTTAGCTCCCGTTAAACCATTGGCGAGCCCCGCTCCTAATAAAGCGGTAAACCCAATTAAAAACACAGTCATTACTGCTGACTGGTCATTATTACGAAAAGATGATTTTGGCACAAAGCAATCCAATACTCTAATAAATAGCTCATTTGAAAATTACACCTGCCCCAAACACTTTGTGAAAGACCCCAGAGTCAAAGATCATGACTTCCTGATGATTTTTGATCCTAAATCACTCAGTATCACCTACGATAAACTTGACCAAAGTAAAGCTCATAAGCTCACCCTTCATCTTGTTTCGCCTGGGGGTAATCGCAACATAAACGTATTGATCAATGGCCACACTATTGAGCAAAACTTTGATCTACCTAAAAATCAGCTCATCATCAAAGATCTTTACATAAAATCAGAACACATCAAAAATAATCAAATCAAACTCGAAATCCAGAAAAACAGCGGTGCCAACGCCGTCCTATCTTACACAGAACTTTACGAGAAAAAATGATCGCCTCTAGCTAAGTCATTGCCACAAGTCTTGGCGCTCAACTTCTTCGCTAAAGTTGGATGAGAAAGTTTTGGTCTTGGCTTTCAAGAGGCTTCTTTGTCCCTCGGAAGTACGAGTATAAATCAACTCACTTGTGCCGAGATATTTCTCCCAACTCTCCAAAAAGCTGGTTGCTAGGTTTTTTCTTGTTGCTAACTTCAATGGAACCGTATGATAATCAACTCGATTAAAAAATAAGAACTTTTCTTTTCTAGATATGAGATACCTAGGATTATCAACACAAGAAAAAATTTCATTTAAGGCATCGGCAAATAAGGAAGACTCATAGAAACTGACGCCTTTTAAAGCCATCGTAAAACTCCCATCAGGTCTCTTATTGACGCTAATAACTTGATCTTGACTTGGTGTTTTTATAAAGCTTTCTTTACTTAAAGCTTCAGCTAAAGCTTTTCCAATTGATTTTAAGGAACCATCAACGGGTAGATGATAAAAAAGAACCTTCAATATTTTCCAAGTTTGAGGAAGTTTCCACAAGAGTGCTCCGATAACAACAAAAGCTATAAAGCCCTTGAAACCCAACTCTCGTTCCAATAGCATGCGACTTTCGTATAATGCCCAAAAAGCTGCACTTATTTGAGTCAATAAATAAGCAAAACTATAGCGTAAATGATATGTCCTTATTTTAGGAACTTGAGTAAAACGGAGTGATGGCACCACTCGTGCAGCTTCGTGCGTATCCAAGGCTTTCTTCCAACGTTCAGCTTCACCTTCAATATTTTCTAGCGCCTGAACCATCTTGCGGTTACTAAGCTTTAAATTCCATGATTCTTTAAGACCCGTCGCATGATTGAGCGTAAAAGCGTTTAACCTGCCAAAGCCAGTCTCAATTTTGAGTTCCTTACTATTTAAACCTGGAAATGTTTTAAAGCGCTCCTTTAAATCGAAAAAATCACTCCAACCAGAATAAGATTTTGGGTTAATCGCCACTAGGTGCCAAATAGAACTGATTTTATTAGGAGCTTTTAAATCGCGCCTTATGGCTCGACCTCGCATTTGATTAGTTTGCATAAACGAACCCACCGTACTGGCTAAAACAAGTGAATTCACCACTGGTGCATCCCAACCTTCCCCCAATAAAGAGCGTGTTCCAATCAAAACTTTAATCTGTCCCATCATTAATAAATGGGTGTAGATTTTACTTATTGTTTGTAGATTTGTTGTGAGCTCAAAGAAATCAGCTGCTAAGCTACTTTTTTGATAATCACCCTCGCCAAGAGAAAACTTATCTTTGAGAAAATCCATTTTTGTCATGTGGACTAAGTTCAAACGTCCACAGATTAAAGCCAATTCATTCGGGCAAGGGCTGCTACTTAGTAAGTCCTTAAACAGGGGCACCACCCCCAAACAGGGTTCAGCGAACTTTTCTCCATTCGCTAATTCCTCATCTCTAATAAAGTCACAGAGGATAACTTGCCTCAAGTCATTCCCTCGTTTATTAAATTCAATTTCATGAATGCGACGAACCCCTTCTACTTTTGCGGAACTTAATGATAATGAACGCTTTAAGTCTTGAGAAAATTCAATGAATAATGTATTCCTTTGTAAAAGTCGGTGCGAGCGTAATAAACGCTTTAATTCAGATCTATACTGATCTAAATGGGAACTCTCTTTTATATATTTTGAAAAAAGCAGTGTATGGATCAACACTTGCCACCACTTCCTCCCTAACTTAGGTATGAATTCTTGTTTTAAATCCAAGGCTAGCAAAAATTCTTGATCTATGGCTTGTCCTTTAGAATTCAAAAAAACGAGGATAGCGATCAATTCTTCTGGCACTCGAAAAAGCCCCTCCCAATCAGCTAGATCATGAAACATTTGATGGTTTTTAAGTAAGGCTTCAAATTGACTATCGTCGTATAAACTTTTGCACAAGTCTTCCACGCATTTGTCGTAGGCTTGAATCTTTTCACTCTCACTCTCGGTCGCATCACATGCCCAAACAAAATCCTGATGAGGACATAGCGTACCCGCTTTCACTAATTCAGGAATCGAGATTTCTTCATCTATGGTTCCGCAAAGCGATTCATACCTTATCCATTCATGTCCCTTTGAATCGTAAGGAGGCGTTGCCGTCAAAGACACAATTGTCAGATCTTCTTTAAGTTGCATAAGCTCATCAAGAACTTTGTACCACTCAGATCTTAAATGATGTGCCTCATCCAAAATAAGAGCGCCAATTTTATGTTTCTCTAATAAATCAACAAAATCCTTTACAGCAGTTTCTGTGAGTTTTATTGCTCCATCGACTTCTGAACCTTCTTCTCCTGCACCTCGCAGCTTACTGTAGAGAGCTTGGTAAGTTACGGAATTAAAGCTCGCCAATTCATCAAGTGAACGACTCAGCCAAGGTAGATCCATAGAAAAGTCACAGAAATCTTCTAGTCGATTAAGCCATTGATCTCTAATAATTCGCGTTGGAGAAAGAACTAAAGCGTTTTTTTCCAACTTTCTAAAAACTTCAATTCCCAAAGTTGTTTTACCTGCACCAGGAGCTGCCACAATATGCAGTTTTTTGTCATCAAGGTGCTCTTCTAAAGCGTCAAGAACCCGTTGCTGATATGGTCGCCATGTAAAACGAAACTCTAATTTAGGAAATCCCTTCATCTCACCTCTCCTCCTCTAGAAAACTTGTCTAAAACAAATCTGGTTGAATGAGCTCACCTTGTTCTTCTGGATCTGAGGGAGCTTCGATGCCGATCATTTCTTCTGGCTCATCTTCCGCGGAATTGAGTTTATTCTCTAAATCATCGCGTCCCCAAACTTCTACACCTAGGTCTATGGCTTTTTTCTCTTTTGAAGAACCCGAACCCTTGGCTTTCACCACGAGTACAGAAGTTTTTTTACTCACTGAACTACCGATCTTGCCACCTTCAGTTTTCACTTGTTCTTCTAGCTCAGGTGAACGAAAGCCAGTAAACACCAAGGTTTGCCCCGCAAACATACCACCCTCATTAACGAGAACTTTTTTGTACTTGAGCCCAGGTAATTCAGCTGCAAACTCCCAGTAAGCATCAATCGAATCTAAGTAGGATTTGGCGCTAATTTCTGAATAGCCGTCAACCTCAAGTAATTCTTCAAAACTCGGCTTAATCCCAGCTTGATCATATTTCTGTAAGAGTTCGAGTTTCTTTTCTCCTAGCCCCTTAAATAAATTGCTCGCATGTTGCAAGCGTGGCAAGGGAACGTCAACAACTGAAATCTTAATCGAATCAAGGACTTTTTTAGCTTTACGCTGCTTAAACCCTTCGAGTTTGAGCAGGTCTTCCATTGTTAAATTAAGCAGGTTTTTCACACTCTGGTAACCGGCATCCCACAAGGAAGTGATAATCCCTTCTCCGACTTCATCTGCTTTAAGTGTCGAAAAGAAATCAATTAGTGCAGCCTTATTCGTCGCTGGACAGAGCTTGTTTTCACAAACTATATCAACGCGATTTTCATTCCAGACTAATTCCGATTCACAACTGGGACATTGCTTAGGCAAATCAACATTTTCAATTGCATTGGGCACACCGATTACTTTAGGAATCACATCGCCTGAACGTATAATTGTAACTGTTGCGCCTTTCGCAATGCCACTATCTTCTATGAAACGTGCATTAATCCCGGTAACATTAGAAATCGTCACCCCTGCTAAGTCGATCGGCTCAATGCGAATCACTGGTTTAGCTGCACCATTTTTTGATATTTGCCAAACCACCTCTTTTACAATGGAAGGCAATGAGTCGTCGCTCTCGGGCTTCCAAGCACGAGCGGCACCAGGATTAAGAGAGTTGGTTTCTTTACCTATTTGGTGGAATAAGTCGCTATCATTAATTTCGAGTACTAAACCATCACATTGAAAACGAGTTTCTGAATCATAAACTTTTTGTAATTCCGCATCTTTTAAATCTTCTAGTTTATACAGAGGGCAAAGAACTTTGTACTTCCATTGAGCATTAATATAACGATTACAGAATTCAACCTGATCTTGTTTATGCGCCATTTGCGCACTCCGCACTCCATACGCCACATAGCAGACATCCGCCAATTCTCGACTCAGAGTCTTACGGCTTAAAAGTCCTGCCACCATATTGCGAGGATTCTTAAACTTTTCGCTATACTTCGTCTGAAATTTCGCTTCGTCCATAATACATTCGCCGATGAGGTAACCTGTGAAATCTTGCGGAAGTCGCAAATCACACAAAGGGTTCACTGTGAAGTGTTCACCCACATCTTGACCGAACATGCCGTCCCCGCGGGTGTAAGCGCCTTTATAAATTCCATCGACAAAATATACCAGAAGTGATAGCCCATCATATTTTGGAGTCACACAAATCTCAGTATCTAAGGGAATGCTTTTGGATTTACTCCAATCAAAAACTTCGGCCTGAGTTTTAATCTTATTTAAACTGCCCATGGGCACAGCTAATTCGACTTTATTTTTTTCGATTTCGTAGCCCACTTTATCGCGAAATTTTTGATCGTTCACTTGCTCTAATAAGTAATCGTACTCTGCATCACTTAAAGGACTCTCTCCCCCCGTTCGATAGAGTTGATTTGCTTGATCCAATTTTGCTTTGAGAGCGTCGATATCCATAGTTTGTAGGGTCCTTAATTTTCTTTAATCCTATACTACACCGAGCTAATTTTTATGAAAATGTTAGCAATTGATAAAAAACTTAGAATAATCGTTAAATTTTTATGAATAGTGTGAGCATTCTATACTTTGACTGCATTTAGTACTTACAGAGGGATTAGATTTTAACTACACTTATCTACTGAAAATGGGTTAAAAGGAAGCGTCATTATGAATAAAAAAATGCCAAAAGTTTTGAAGTCGAGTACTAATTACAAGATTTTAAAACTCATTGCTGCTGGCGGTATGGGAGAAGTTTACGAAGCAGATATACTCGGTGCGGAAGGCTTTTCGAAAAAAGTGGCGATCAAAACACTTCTCGCAGAAATGGATGCAGACCAACGCTTTATTGATATGTTTATTTCAGAGGCGAAATTGGTCTCCAACTTGGTTCACGAAAACATTGTGCAAATTTATCAACTCGAACGCGCTCCTTTCGGACACTTTATTGTAATGGAACTTGTCGAAGGCATTGGCCTACACGATATGATTGACCGCTTGCGCGAAGACAATCTCGCATTGCCTTACCCACTCGCAGTCTTCATTGCAAGTCGTATTGCTCGTGGATTAGCTTATGCCCACAACCGTTGTGACAATGAGAAAAACAACTTAGGTATTGTTCACCGCGACATTTGCCCCAACAATATTTTGGTAACTAAAGAGGGCTTGCCAAAGCTCACTGATTTCGGTATTGCCAAAGCTCTCTCCAATTCCATCACCAGTAACGATCAATGCCTTATGGGTAAGCTGGTTTACATGGCTCCCGAGCAAGCACGTAAAGAACAAGTAGATAAACGCGTCGACATTTATGCTTTAGGCATGGTTCTCTTTGAGCTACTCTCGGGTAACTTTAGTCGCGATGCCGAAAATGAATCTGAACTTTTTGAATTAGCTTGTGCAGGCGCAGTTAATATGGATGCCCTCCCCGACGATCTACCACCTGAACTCGAAAATATCCTCTTCCGTTCCATTCAAGTTGAACCCTGTGATCGTTTCCAAACTGCCGACGAGATGTGTACAGCACTTGAGTACTTCATCTACAAAGACGGCTATGGCCCCACAATTGTTTCTCTAGAAAATTTCATGAAGAAGTTCTTCCCTGATCTCTACGATTAATATTAATTCATAGCTTTTTTCTAATGACGAATTTTGTAAAGAAATTCGTCATCTTTTTTTCTATCGAGCAGGCTTGAACACAAGCTTCAAAAAAAGCTTTTATTTTTGTAAAATATTCATACCCAAAACACAAACCTCATCTATCATTGATAAAATAATTTTAGTTAATAACCCACTGCGAATCATGAGTCAACAAAACACCGAAGAAACTCTCGACAAATTCTACCAAGAAGTCTACCAAACAATTTTAGTCCGCCAAGACCCTCTAACTGGCCTCTTCCCTGCTAGTACCGACATTAATGAACACGGGGATTATACCGACGCTTGGGTAAGAGATAATGTCTACACTATCCAAGCCGTTTGGGGTTTGGCCATGGCTTACCGCAAATCTAATATCGACAAATCTCGTGCCTATTCGCTTGAGCAATCAGTCGTCAAGCTCATGCGCGGTCTTCTACAGGCCATGATTCGTCAGTCACATAAAGTCGAAAAATTTAAACATAGCCAAGACCCACTCGATGCGCTTCACGCAAAATACGATACTCAGAGTGGCCAAACCGTAGTTGGTGATGATCAATGGGGGCATTTACAACTTGATGCAACGTCAATCTTTTTATTGATGATTGCCCAGATGACCAAATCGGGGCTCAGAATCATTTTCAGTCACGATGAAGTCGACTTTGTTCAAAACCTTGTTCACTACATTGGTCGCGCTTATCGCACACCTGACTTTGGCATTTGGGAACGAGGTCACAAAATCAATAATGGCATGGCAGAAGTCAACGCCAGCTCTGTAGGTATGGCGAAAGCTGCCCTCGAAGCTATGGATGAAATGAATCTCTTTGGCGAAGATGGTGACCAATCATCTTTAATCCACGTAATGGGAGACGAGATTGCTCGTTCACGTAGCACACTGCAAGCCCTTCTTCCACGCGAGTCCTACTCTAAAGAAGTGGATGCCGCAGTCCTAAGTATTATTGGTTACCCTGCTTTTGCCATCGAAGATCGTGAACTTCGCGACCGTACTCGTACTGAAATCATTGAAAAACTTGGTGGTCGTTATGGTTGCAAACGCTTCCTACTCGATGGTCACCAAACTGTCATGGAAGATGAGCACCGCCTTCATTACGAAACGAGTGAACTCAAGAACTTTAAAGATATTGAGTCGGAGTGGCCCCTATTCTTCACTTACTTAATGCTCGATGCACTCTTCCGAAATGATCAGACTGAAGCCCATAATTACCAAGAAAAACTCGAAGGCTTATTAGTCGAAAAAGATGGCTTACAGCTCCTTCCTGAACTCTTCTTTGTGCCCTTTGATGCCGTTGAAGCTGAAAAAGCTGCACCTCACTCACAAGAACGCGTGGCGAATAATAACTTGCCACTCATTTGGGCTCAAAGTCTTTTCTTGCTCGGCCGAATGATTAAAGAAGATCTTTTAAGTCTTAGTGATTTAGATCCATTAAATCGACATGAAAATTGTGATACACAAAAGCCCAAAGATGTTCAGGTCTGTGTGATTGCCGTTTCTCAGTCAGTCAAAGATCAACTACAGGAAAAGGGAATCCCCAGCCAAACTTTAGACGAAATTGAGCCAACCAAGATCATGTACCCAAATGAACTTGCACAGGTCCTCCACAAAATGGGTGCCAACGATAAGCTCGGACTTAGTGGTCGCCCCAAACGCCGCTTACGTGCCATGGCTACTTCGCGACTTTATCATATCAATGGTAAACCGGCCTTATTTCTGCCTCAATGTCAGAATTACCAAGATTTTTATCTCGAATTAGACAACCGTATCTTGATCGAAGAAATAAAATCAGAATTCTCTTATATTAGTCGTCACTGGACCGACGAAGGTCACGCCATTCAAGCGCTACTCGTTCGACAAAACATGCTTGATAATGAGAACTCCTCTGAGCTCTTCGAATTCTTACGCGATTTAAACTCTGGACAAATAGATTTTGCTAAAGCTACAAATTTTAATGAAGCGATCCAAAACACCAGTATTAAATCAATTGTAAATGTCCCCGACCTTCCTTCCTACTGCCCAACTTTAAATTCAAAAGTTAAACCGACTTTCTTCCTCAATAATAGTCCCGAAGAAACTGTTGAGCTGTCACAAAATATTATGGAGCGCTTGGCACAGGACCCACATGAAGATGAACTCTTAGATGAACTTTGTTTGAGCCGTAACCTTTATCGACAAGCCAAGATATTAGTTCATCTAGCGAAAAAACACCCCCTTTCTTATTCTTGTTACTTGAGTAAATACGATAAATCGCTTGCGCTCGAAGTCCTCCTTGAGGAAGTTTATCAAGATGCTGGCGAACTTCGCAAATGGTCCATTGTGCGTAGTATTGCGGGAATCTTAAGCAAATCACATTTTGGTCTCGATGATGCCGTGACCGAGCTCATTGTACGCCGTAAAGTCGTCATTGTAGGTCGATCCTACAACAAAAATGGTCTGATTCAGCAATCGACCAACAACCAAGAAATTATTCAAAAAATCAAAGAATCTTGCGGGGACGACACTCGTGAAGAACTCATTCACCAGGAAGTCCTCATTTTCCTCAGTTACGCTTTAAAACAAGACCCCGAGCTCTTCAACAACATGATTTCAATTCGAACGAGCGAATTCATCCATTTGATTGTGGCTCAAATTGCATCGGAATTAGAAATTTCTCAAGGTCAAGCCTTCGATCTCTTAGTCGCCATGTCGCCTCAAGCTATTCAAGAACGTCTTAAACTCGTGCTATCGACTTATAAAGAAATGAAGAGCAATATGCAGAGTCTGGAATTCATCAAAAATACTTCTGGAAGTTCAGATGCTCATTTTGTTGAAGGTGAAATTGATCAGGAATTCCAAACACGCGTCTCTAACTGGAAGAAATGGCGCTTACAAAATGGTGCCATCTGCCACCTACCTAAAGACTTTTATCCAAAAATTCGTACTGTTTTGAAAAGCTGCAAAGGTATCATCCTAGGTGATAAGTTTAATAGCTCGAATTGCATCGATTCGTCTTTAGTTTTAAGTTCTATGACCACAGGCGAGCCCGCTTTTGAGTTCCTCACCGAGAATTTGCTCAACGATATCCCCGCAGCAGACTATCGTCATTTATGTATCGAGGCCTTAAGTGCGATTGGTGCTTTTACAGTAGCTAACCCCAATCTGAAAATTGATGATTACTTTGTTATGGATGTCATCATTGGTCACGCCGTTCGTCTCAACTGGTTACATAAATACCCTGCACAAGCTCAACATTACCAAGAACGCAAAGCGCAAGCCTGGGAACTGATTTATCAAAGTTCACCTCAACGCGTTGCTGCAAGTGTGAGTGATGCGCTTAAATTCTTATTGGAACAGAATTAAGCTTTGAGGGCCTTTTCGAAGGCCTTAATTGTTTGCTCTAAAACTTGAATACGGGCATATTTTTTATTATTGCCCTCAATCACGTTCCATTTAGCACCTTTGCGTGAAGTACGAAAAATCATTTCGTTAACGGCATCATCGTATAGTTCCCACTTCTCACGATTACGCCAATCTTCTTCGGTGATTTTCCAACTTTTGTGTTCCGTTTTTAAACGTAAATCAAAGCGTTCTTTTTGAACCTCTTTATCTATATCAACCCAAAATTTAACGAGCACAACACCTTCTTCATTAAGGTGTTTTTCTGTTAGAGCAATTTCATCATAGGCTCTTTGCCATTCTTCCTCTGCGCAAAAGCCCTCCACTCGCTCAACGAGAACACGCCCATACCAAGTACGATCGAAAACGAGTAAATTTCCTAAATCGGGAAACTGAGTCCAAAAACGCCACATATAATGATGTTTCTTATCTTCACTACTGGGTGCCGCAATGGGACAGACTCGGTAATTTCGTGGATCAACGTAGCGTAGAAGACGCTTTATTGCCCCGCCTTTACCTGCGGCATCCCAGCCTTCAAATAAAATAATGGCCGAGCGCTTTTTCTTATAGAGTTTAAAGCTTAATTCCTGTAGGCGTTTCTGCAGCTTGGGCAATTGCTTTTCATAATCTTTTTTACTTATATCCAAACTTTGTAAGTTAGGACGCTTTGGTATTTCACAGCCATCTAATGATGAAGAAAATGATAAGACTTGCTTGTGCTCATTAATAAATTTACTGATCGAATCAACTAAGTATTCCGACGCTTTTAAAAAGGCATAATGAGGATTATCCGCAGGAATAATTGCCCAAGGTGATTCAGGAAAATCGGATCGTTCAATCATCTCATCTGCTGCATTTTGGTACTTAGTAAAGTTTTCATTCTGTTCAAAATCGTGCTTATCGACTCTCCAAGAAAGTTTCTTATCATTTTTTAAAGAGGCTAAGCGTTCTGACTGAGTATCATGTGAAATATTTAAAAATATTTTAATCACAAGCGCGCCATTAAGCAGGTGTTTTTTCTCAAACTCGAGCGCTTCGTCAAAATAAGTGCGACCACCACCTTGCTCAGCAATTTCCTTTCTAAAGGGAATTCGATACCAAGAACGATCAAAGAAACTAATACTGCCTTTTGCGGGTCCCGCATCCCAGAAGGGTTGCAACCATGAAATTTGATTCTTTTTCTTAATCCCAGAAGCAACTCTGTAGAAACGCGGATCAAAGGCTTGTACTAAATGACTAATACAAGCGCTTTTTCCCGCAGTTGAGAGGCCGTCAATAAGGATGAATACCGGTATGCCTTCATCGGCAATTTGCCTCTGCAAGTTTATTAACTGAAGCTCGATCGATTTAATTAACTTTGCGAGTTCCGCGGAACTCAAGTCAAAGAAGGTATCTCGCTCGGCTAATTTCATTTTTGCAACATCTCAGCTATGTCGTAGGCCAACTCTAGACTCTGTTGACAATTGAGGCGAGGGTCACAATTCGTTTGATAATTATTGCCCAAATCTAAATCAGAGATCTTTTGAGCTCCTCCACAAATTTCAGTTACATTGGCACCGGTAAGTTCAAAATGTAAACCGCCAGGCACCGTTCCTGCTTCACCATGTGTATCAAAGAAACCTTTGATTTCATCTGTAATGAATTGGAAGTCTCTTGTTTTGAAACCTGAATCAGCTGTGAAAGTATTCCCATGCATAGGATCACAACTCCAAAGTACATTGCGACCTTCATCTCGTACGCGCTTCACTAATGGAGGCAACATCGATCCAATTTTCCCATGACCGAAACGACTGATTAAATTGATTCGTCCTGCTTCATTATTAGGATTGAGGATATCTAGAATCTTTATCAACTCATCTGGATCCATAGTCGGACCAACTTTCATGCCCACGGGATTATTGATACCACGGAAAAACTCCATGTGTGCTGCATCAATTTGACGAGTTCGATCACCAATCCACACCATGTGTGCCGAACAATCATACCAACGCCCCGAAAGTGTATCTTGACGCGTCATAGCTTGTTCGAAAGGGAGAATCAAAGCTTCGTGTGAAGTATAGATATTTGTTCTCTTCAACTGAGGAACTTGCGTTGAGTTAACCCCACAAGCTTCCATGAAGGAAATCGCCGAGTCAATCTTCGCGGCAATTGATTCATAACGTTGACCTTCAGATGAGTTGGCAACAAATTCTTTATTCCATACGTGAACTTTATGTAAATCTGCATAACCGCCCTGCACGTAAGCACGCAACAAATTGAGCGTCGCCGTAGAATGGAAGTAAGCTTGCATGAGGCGATCTGGGTTTGGCGTGCGCGCTTCTAAAGTCGGCTCTGGACTATTGACGCAATCACCCCGGTATGATGGAAGCTCTAAACCATTGACCATTTCTGTATAAGATGAACGAGGTTTTGCGTATTGACCCGCAATCCTACCAATTTTAACGACATTTTTATTGGCCCCAAAAGTTAGAACTACCGCCATCTGCAAGAGGACTTTCATGGTCTCCCGAATATAAGTTGCATTACATGAACTGAAATCTTCTGCGCAATCTCCACCTTGTAATAAAAAGGCATCTCCGCGAGAGGCCGCAGCCAACTGTTCCTTCAAGGATTCAATTTCGCCGGCAAAAACTAAAGGTGGCAACTTAGCGAGTTTGGCACATGTCTCATCTAATTTATTGACTGGCCACTTGGGTTGCTGAAAAATCTCTTTCGTTCTCCATGAGTCGGGTGTCCATTCAGTCATTGATCTTCCTCAAGTTATCTTGGTTTTTAATGTAGGCGATATCGCCATTAATAAGTGTTGCTTGTAATTCATGATCTTTATTGAAAATCGCTATATCGGCTTTTAAACCTGGTGAAAGTTGGCCTCGATCACTTAGACCCAAAGATGTGCTCGGTGTCGACGTAAAACAAGCGATGGCTTCTTTAGGGTGCATATGAGTAAAGTTAATTACATTCTGCCAAGCCTGCTCTAAGGTCAACATTGAGCCTGCAATTGTCCCATCAGGCAGGAGCAAATGCTGATTTTCAATAATGTATTCATTATCATCAAATTTATATTTCCCGTCAGGCAAACCAGTCCCCTGATTTGCAGAAGAAACGGCCGCAATGCGATCTCCACCCTTGGCTCTACAAGCTAGGTCTAGCATTTGTGGGTGAATGTGGTAACCATCAAAAATGAGCTCACAAGTTAAGTTCTCATCCACTAATGCCGTAGATGACAAACCCATTTCTCTTTGGTGAAGTGGCTTCATACAGTTATAGAGGTGAGTCACATTACGTGCTCCCACTTTCATAGCGCTCTGTACTTGTTTTTCATCGGCACTACTATGTCCCAAGGAGGCTTGAATCCCATGCTGAGTCAGTATTTCAATAATTTCTTCCGCTCCTTCTACCTCAGGGGCGAGAGTCATCACCTTCAAAGTTCCCTGAGCTGCCTCAATAATTTTCTCTAACTCTTCCTTAGTATAGGGACGAATGCCTTCATCTCGCACTAAACCATTGAGTTCTGGATTAATGAAAGGACCAACTAAATGAATACCTAAGGCTTCAGCTCCACCATCTTGATTGAGTATGTGATCGCTTGTGCGTTTCAGAGCTTCAATCAATTTGGGGCGATTTGTGGATTGTAAAGTTGCTAGAAAACTACTAACGCCATGTGCAGGGAGTTCCCGAGCCATAACACCTAAGGCATTTATATGTGTTGTATCTAACAAAGAAATTTTACCAAAGCCATAGATATGGCCATCCAAAAAGCCAGGGACGGCATAACAATCTTTTAAATCTAAGCAATGCTTGTAGACAGCTTCTCTAAATGATGATGCACCACCAATAGCATATATTCGTTTATCGCGACACAATATGGAACAGTTATGGATCACCCGCCCGTTCGTAAGACCGTAGTCCACATTGATTAATAAATTATCCGTTTTAATCATCATTTTCTCTCAATTTTTTGACTCTTGATCAATTTAATCCTCGGCTCGCTTTTTTTCATGGCTCAGTTTGAGAAAAGCATCATAAAAAGGGATAAAAAGAAACAAAATAAAATTAAAATGTCTATTTGAATATTACAATTTTGAAAAGCTCCTGCGTGTCAAGAGCTGAATGAAAAAAAAGCCTGAAAATTAACTTCAATTTTTCTCGTTTTTTTCACTTGAAGAGCGCTTCTCACGAACCTAGTGTAAAAGCCTAGCTAATGATGGCTCGACACTTAAGAACAACGAACGAGAGAGTAAGAAACACTTATGGAAACTATTGAATGCCAAGCGGTTTGGGATATTTTATACCCCGTAATCAGCGCTCGTATCAGCAGCCCCGGCTTCAATAAATTCTTCCAAGAATCATTTGCATCTATCGATGAATCAGGGACTTTCAAAATCAGTCTCAACAAAGGCTACAACGTCTTTATCGATCACATCCGTGACAACTACTTAAATTTACTTCGTGAAAGCCTAAAAGAGTGCAAACACGACCTGCCTGAACAAATCAAGGATATTTCCATTGATGCACTTGGTCAAGGCGAAGCTCTCTATACCGTTGAGGGCCAAAAAGAAGATAAAATATCTCTCAAACCCATCATTGATAAAACAAGACGCAGAAGCACCGAAACTCCAAAAGAGTTAAAGGCTCCTAACAATTTTCCTAGCTCTGATCGTTATTCATTTAAAAACTTTGTCGTTGGCGATTCTAATCGTTTAGCCTTTGCTACTTCAAAAGCTGTTTCTGAATCTCCTGGCTTTAGCTTCAACCCACTTTTTATCTATGGTAGTTCTGGACTGGGCAAGAGTCATTTGCTTCACGCAATTGCTCAAGAAACCCTCTCTCATAATCCCTACCATAGAATCGAATACTTGAGTGCCGAAGAATTCTCCAACATCTTTATTGATTCAATTAAAAATCAAGACGGCCATAACTTCAGAAAGAGATTTCGCAATGTCGACATTCTCTTGCTTGATGATGTCCAGTTCTTAAAGAACAAGACAAAAACACAAGAAGAATTTTTCCACACTTTCAATGCACTCTACTCACTCAATAAACAGATCGTTTTAACTTCCGACTGCCAGCCACATGAGCTCGACGGTCTCGAAAAACGACTTGTTTCTCGCTTTGAGCATGGACAAATTGTCGATGTCTTAAAACCTGAGTTCGAAACTCGTGTAGCGATACTTAGATTAAAGCGCGATTCGATGAATGTGCATATTCCAAATGAAGTTTTAGATTTCATTGCTTCCAATATTAAATCACACATCAGAAAACTAGAAGGCGCCCTCGTTCGCTTAGTAACTTACGCCTCAACAATGGGCTATGAAGTCAACGTTTCTCTTGCTCGTGAAGTTCTTGGTGGCCAACTTGAAAACACTTCTGACCGCAATTTAGACATCACCGTGATTTTACGTCAAGTAGCTGAATATTTTGATGTTGGCATCAAAGATATTTTAGGTAAAAAACGCACGCAATCCATTGTCACACCACGACAAGTTGCCATGTACTTAAGCCGTAACTTAACGGAAGAGTCATTCCCCACTATTGCTGATCAGTTCCGCCGTACACACGCGACTGTGCTCCACTCCTGCAATGCGGTTAACGAACAAATGGAACTCGACCAAGACTTTAAAGATAAAGTCTTTTTCCTCAAGAAACGTTTAGAAAACCTCTAAACTTCAAGGCTCTTTCTCTAAAAGAGCTTCCTTGTACATTTCTCCCCTCATTATTTTGACTTTTCAGTTTATTTACCTCTTGCAAATCAGCTATCACTCTCTAAAGTGAGCACATTCAAAAAGGGGCATTAGCTCAGTTGGCTAGAGCGCGTCGCTGGCAGTGATGAGGTCAAGGGTTCGAGTCCCTTATGCTCCACTTTTTGAATCACCCTATAAAATGGGGCATTAGCTCAGTTGGCTAGAGCGCGTCGCTGGCAGTGATGAGGTCAAGGGTTCGAGTCCCTTATGCTCCACTTTTCTTCCCTTACATGACTCCAATTCCCTATGCGAGATTGAAATTACTTTCAAGTTTAATACATTAGTTGACTTACTAAACAAAACTAATATGGAGTCATCCTCATGGCCACTACTGATAAATGCTGTTCAATCGTCCCTTACTTCAAAGTCCAAGATGGAAAAATGAATGACTTTAAAAAAGTCTGCGAAGAGTTCGTTGCTCGTACCAGCAGTGAATCTGAGTGCCTCTACTACGGCTTTGTATTTAATAAGGATATTGCCCATTGCCGCGAAGCTTACACGAATGCCCAAGGCGTTCTAGCACATATCGCAAACGTAGGGGACATTATCGAGAAAGCTCTCACACTATCGGAACTCGTTCAGTTTGAAATCCATGGCCCCAAAGAAGAGCTAGATCAACTCAAAGAACCTCTTAAAGATCTCGACATCACCTATTTCGAGCTCGAATACGGTTTTAGGAAATAATTAAGCTTTGAGTATGAGGCTTTCCATTTGTCGGAAAGCCACATTGCGCACCCATTCCACCTCTTGCTTCTCATCGGCAAAACGTAAATCAGGAAAAGCCTGCAAGAGCTTCTTTACCGATACGGCGCCCTCCATGCGAGCTAAGTAAGCCCCTGAACAAAGGTGCTTCCCGAAACCAAAGGCAAGGTGCTTATTGGGGCTTCGATCAATCCTAAACTCATCTGGCTCTTCGAAAGCTTTCACATCTCTATTGGCGGCATTCACAAAAGGCACCAATTTTTGGCCTTTTTTAATTTTTACACCACCTAAAACATAATCCTTTGTCGCAACTCTGGCTAAATTCTGTACCGGTGACTCATAGCGCAAGACTTCTTCTACGGCACTTTCTATCAAGGAATAATCGCTTGTTAATTTTTCCTTCTCGCGCGGGTGAAGCAATAAAGTATAGATCGTATTGACTATCAACTGTGTCGTTGTTTCATGACCTGCCACAAGCATGAGAGTCATAGTTGATATGATTTCTTTTTCATTTAAATCACTGACCACTAAACTCTTAGCCAATGTCCCCTCAGCTAATGCCTCTGGCTTAGATAAAATATCTTTTAAAAACGCGGTGATCTCCAAAACGGCAAGCAAACATTTTTTCGCACATTCAGGATCGGGGTTACTCGCTAGATTAAAGACTTTGCTTATATCTCCCGAAACACCTTTAAACCACTCAATCTTATCCTCTGGAACACCTATAACCCAAGCTATCAATGTAGCGGGCAATGGATAGCCAAAATCCTCTACCAAATCAAAACTTTCTTTTTTCTGCATCTCAGTAATCAGCTCATCACATATCTCTTCGATACGTCCACGCATACTTTCACTAAAGGCCGCCGTAAACGTTTTATTGAGAACCGTACGAATACGTTTATGATCATCGCCATCCAACATAATCGCCCAATAACGCATATTCTCCAGCATGGGCGACATCGCCTCCTGCTGCTCAGCACTCAAACGATTAAAAAGTAAATTAAGCTTATCCGAAGAAAACACATTCGACATACTCACTTCTTTAACTAAGTCATAGGAAGTGATGACCCAACCATCGAAAGCATCACTCCAATGCACCGGCTCATTTTCTCTCAGACGATCAAAGAAAGGGTAAGGATTATCAAAGAACCCCTCTTCCCAAGGGCTAAAACTCTGCAGTTTCATCATAACAATTAATTACTTTTCTTTAAAAAGCAGGTCTTCAACACAATCTTTGTTCCATTCACGCGACCTTCTATATGCTCGGGATTACTACATAAATGAATATTTTTAACTGCCGCTCCTCGCTTGGCAGTAAAACCTGCACCGCGAACATCAAGATCTTTTATCACATGAACTGAGTCCCCCTCAAACAAAGGGTCCTTATTACTATCAAAGTGCGTGGCTTTTTTGTTTGTGCCGTCATCTTCAGCCCATTCAATCACATCTTCTTCTAAGTAGAGCTGATCTTTTAAATCCTGTGCCCAAGCTTCCCCTTTTAAATGATTGAGCATGCGCCACACTAAAACCTGCACTGCTGGCTCTTCAGTCCAAGCCGTTTCGTTGAGACAGTGCCAATAGTTTACATTGATGCACTCAGGATTCTCGAGCTGACTTTTGCATACTTCGCAAATCATTGCGCACTTCGCAAATTCGGGATCGGCAACTGGAGGAACTTCAAAAATCTCTAAGCTGGTACTCTCTCCGCACAATTCACATTGAGATTTACAGCGACGCGCCAAATCTTTCCCAAATTGACTGACAATTGCTTTACGAGCTTCAAACTCATCTTTTCCTTTAGCCATGTGAACTATCCTTTAATAATTTTTCTTTGAATCTAAGCAAAGATTAGTTTTAAACAAGAGGCAAACACAAGTATTTGAACCATGATACGGAATTTATCTTCAGGGATAATATTCACCAAGCGCACACCTAAAAAGCTCCCCAACAAAATAGCGGGAATAAGTTTAGCATTCAGCATTAAGGTTTGTTGATTAATTGAATTGGCACCCACAATCATCAAGGGGATTTTAACATAGTTAATAATCAGAAAGAACCAGGCTTTTGTTCCTATAAAAGTCTTCTTAGGCAACTTCATCATAAGTAAATAGATAGCCATAATCGGTCCGGCAGCATTGGCTAACATACTGGTAAAACCCGCTGCCACACCAGCAATCCCAGCTGAGGTCTTCCCCTTCGGAACTTCTTTATGATTTCTTCTCCATAAGCCAAAAGCCTGTACCAACAAAACAATAATACCCATAGTGGGTTTCATGCTTGTCCGTATAAAATCGCCCATCATACTTCCTTCTTGGCGGCCGAAATAATAAATTAGCGTGGCACTTAATAAGCCCACGGCAACCCAAGGCATTAAACGCCAAATCTGCTTCCAGTCGGCATGATTTCTATAATAAAACACCGCTACCAAGTCAGCGACGCACAAAACAGGAAGCAAAATCCCAGCTGATTTTTCAGCGGGAAATACCATCGCAAAGAGTGGCACTGCAAGGATCCCGATACCAGTAATCCCTGTTTTGGCAAAGCCCACAATTAAAGCACTTATATAAAGCAAGGCCCAATCAGTGCTTGTTAAACTTTCAATAAAAGACATAAATCCCCATTTTTGATCCCCATAATGACTTCGCCTAAGATTTTTTCAATTGATACTTATTATGAGAAAATATTTATACCCCCCTAACCATAAAACATCGAGGATCAGCCTATTTTTAATAGAAGGCCTATAGCTTTTTTTTTGTAGTGCAGCGCTAATCAACAAACTTTAAAATTTTTATCGTAATATTCATAAACTTACGCAAGAAAAGCTTCTTTAAGACACGCTAAGCGGACTGATCAACACGACAATTTATAAATGAGCTCTATTATAAGGCTGATTTTAACAAAAAAACTAGATTAAGGAATAATAATTATGTCAACTATTATCGACATTATTGCTCGCGAGATCCTCGACTCACGCGGTAATCCTACAGTAGAAGTAGAAGTTATCTTAGAAGATGGAACAGTTGGCCGTGCCGCTGTACCTTCAGGTGCATCAACTGGTGAACACGAAGCTATCGAGCTTCGCGATGGCGACAAAAGCCGTTACCTCGGCAAAGGCGTTCTTAAAGCCGTAGAAAACATCGAAGACACTATTGTTGAAGAGCTCGTAGGTTACGACGTAACTGACCAAGCTGGTATCGACAAAGCAATGATCGACCTTGATGGCACACCAAACAAATCTAAGCTTGGTGCAAACGCTATCCTCGGTGTATCACTCGCTTGTGCACACGCTGCAGCTAACTTCCTCCAAATCCCACTTTACCGTTACATCGGTGGATCTAACGCCAAAGTACTCCCTGTTCCAATGATGAATATCATCAATGGTGGTTCACACTCTGACGCGCCTATCGCTTTCCAAGAGTTCATGATCCGTCCTATTGGCGCTAAAACTTTCAGCGAAGGTCTTCGCATGGGTGTTGAAGTTTTCCACAACCTCAAAAAAGTTCTTCACGATCGTAAGCTTTCTACTGCTGTTGGTGATGAAGGTGGTTTCGCACCAGCTCTCGACGGTACTGAAGATGCACTCGAATCAATCATCAAAGCTATTGAACTCGCTGGGTATAAAGCTGGTCGTAAAGAAGATGGTGCTGACGTATCAATCGGTCTTGACTGTGCTGCTTCTGAGTTCTTCGTTGATGGCCAGTACAACTACGCTAAGTTCGAAGGCGAAGGCGGAGCTATCCTCTCTTCTGAAGAACAAGCTCAATACCTCGCTGACCTCGTTGCTAAATACCCAATCGATTCTATCGAAGATGGTATGGACGAAAACGACTGGGATGGCTGGAAAGCCGTTAACAACCTTATCGGCGACAAATGTCAGCTCGTAGGTGATGACCTCTTCGTAACAAACGTTGACTACCTTGCTAAAGGTATCGAACTTGACTGCGCTAACTCAATCCTCATTAAAGTAAACCAAATCGGTACACTTACTGAGACGCTTGACGCAATCTCTATGGCTAACCGCAATGGTTGGACTGCAGTTGTTTCTCACCGTTCTGGTGAAACAGAAGACACAACTATTGCGGACATCGCAGTTGCTGTTAATGCTGGTCAAATCAAAACTGGTTCAGCTTCACGTTCTGACCGTATTGCTAAATACAACCAACTTCTTCGCATCGAGCAAGAACTTGGTGACCTAGCTGTTTACGGTGGCTAAGAGCTAGAAGCTTAAAGCCCACAAAAAAGCCACTTCATTTTGAAGTGGCTTTTTTATTGTCTATTCAGAATCAATCAACATAGTTTTGAAGTTTTCTGACATCGTCTTGCTAAACTTCTCATTCTTATCTAAATCGACATGAGACACCCACCAATCTTGCGCTTCTTGGCAACCCCATTCATTCTCAAGTTTATCTAAGCGTTGATACAAATCCAATGCTGAACTCGGACGATTAGCAGGCTCTTTGTCCATACAGGACATCAAAACATCTGCAAAGCCCTTAGGGGTATCAAACTTAGCTACTTCTTGAATATTCGGCGCCTCATCTTGAATGTGCTTTAGCATAACCGCCATAGGTGTCGGTGCATCAAAAACATGCTCCCCAGTCAAAGCCATATAAAAAGTACAAGCAAGTGAGTATATATCGGCCAAACCAGTCAGTTCTTTACCCATAGCCGTTTCGGGAGCCATAAAACTAGGCGTACCAATCGGCTGACCCTTGGTTAAGTCTATATCTTCTGCCTGAGAATTTGAAACGATACCAAAATCAAGAATTTTTAAGAAGTCGTATTCAGCGCCTAACTTCGCTATAAATAAATTATCTGGCTTAATATCCCGATGAACCATTCCTAAATCATGTGCCTCGGCCAAACTACGACAAGCTTGCTTCATGAGGTAGAGCGCACGACTTGGTTGCAGAGGTCCAAAATGCTTAATAAGCTCGCCTAAACTCAAACCATCCAAAAGCTCCATCACATAATAAAACTCTCCTAAATCAGTCACGCCGTAGTCATAGAGCGTCACGGTATGCGGAGACTGCAGATTTGCCGTGGATTTTGCTTCACGATGGAAACGTTGAGTCAAATTATCCTTACTCAGAAGTTTAGAATCCAAATTCTTTATCAATTTAATCGCTGCTGGACGAGCTAAGAGCTGATGCATTCCGCACCAAACCTCACCCATGCCTCCATCGCCGAGCATGCCATCTAGTTGATAGGCTCCAATTGTCTGTTGTCCTTCTAAGCTCTGTCGGCTAATTTCAAGGATCTGAATATCCGTTTTAAAAACTTCTCGTTCAATTAAGTTCTCTAACTCATTGAGATCTCCAGGCCAAGAATACTGCTCAAGGTTTTTGACACTCGCTTCGCTAATCCCATCAATGGTTTTACTGAGCTTAAGAGCGTATTTCTGAGCATAATAATGCGCAATATCACCTATATCTGCACTGCGTTCATGGAGGCGAGGAATTTGAACAACATTTTCACAAAGAAAATCCAAGAGGCCAGCATGCAGTTCATTTTTCCCATAGTCTCTATTGGCGTGAAAAATGACCAATCCATCTTCCTTACCATCGGTCGACCAATGTGCCTTAATATAATCAACAATTGTTTCTTGCTTATCTAAAGCCAACTTATTAAGCTGCTCAAAATAAAGACAACCACCTCGCGCTAAATCGAACTTCTCAATCAATTCATTATCACTCTTTAAAACATCTGCGTGATTTTGGTAGAGAAGTGCACAATTCACCTGTACGAAAGCGCGCTCACTAAATCTTGAAGCTTGATGTATCTCTCGTGCCACAGCTCCCTCACCACAACCTGGTTTACTGAGCAACATTAAAGGTTTTGCCATCACTCCTGAATGTTCAATCTTTTCTTGCAAAAGATTTAAAGAATCACTGGAACCGAGCAGTGGTCCACTCATTTCTCGCTTGGCTTCTTCTCCCAAATACTGAACTTTTTTAAGTTCAGCTTCGAGCAATGCATTTTTGTCTTTTAAGCTTTCACTCAAGCGCTTTAAACGAAGCTGAGTTTTCACCCTAGAAACAACCTCTTCTGCTTGGAAGGGTTTAGTAATAAAATCCACTGCACCTAGATCTAAGCCTTTAACTTTATCCTGTACTTGCCCTAAGGCCGATAAAAATATAATGGGAATATCTTTGGTCTCTTCATTCTCCTTAAGCTCTGCACAAACTTCATAACCATCTTTATCTGGCATCATAATATCCAAGAGAATCAAAGAAGGCTTTCTTTTTTCTACTGTGACTAAGGCTTGAAGCCCACCTTTTGCCACCAAAACTTTCGCATCTAAAACCGCTAGAGTTTTAAATAAAACCTGTAAATTATTCGCATTGTCATCGACAATTAAAATTAGGTCTTCACCGAGCTCACTCACTTTGCACCTCGTTGTATTTTTCGATTAATTGCTGAACTCCAGAGAAATCAAAAGCGTTCGCTTTATCCAAAATTAAATCTTTCAATTTCAATTCATCTGCTTTACCACCAAGCTCATTGGCTAAACTTTCCAATTCACTAAAATCGCCCAAGTCAGCTGCATCGGCCAAATCTTTCAGCCATTCTTCATCCAGAGTTAATTCCTGCCATATTATCTCGAGCGACTGCTCACTAGATACCGGCTCTGATGATTCTGCCGTTTCCACTTTTTCTTGAAGCTTCACTTTCACGCCATCAAAATTTGCGGGATGAGTGAACCAAAAAGTACTTCCTTTACCCTCTTCACTTTCCAAGCCAATCTCGCCACCAAAAGCTTCAACAAGTTTTACACAAATGGCGAGTCCTAAGCCCGTCCCACCTTCTTGTCGACCGCCTTCATCTTGACGAAAAGCTTCGAAAACGTGACTTTGCTTATCTTTAGGGATACCAATCCCCGTATCAATAATTGAGAATTTAATCATATCCCCAGACTTCTTTAGCTTTAATTCCACACCACCAGATGCCGTATACTTCACCGCATTTCCCACTAAATTTACAAGGATTTGACGTAACTTTGTCGGGTCTGATTTAATTGATTGAGGGATTTCTGGATCAAGTGAATGATTTAAACTCAAACCCTTTTCCAAAGCTTTGTATCGCAAAATATCTTCTGTGTCACTCACGACTTTAAGCACATCGACTTCGTCATAAACTAAATCGAGTTTTCCCGCTTCAATTTTAGATATATCCAAAATGTCATTAATCACCGTAAGCAGGTGCTCCCCGCAGTTCATAATCCCCTTGAGACTTCCCTTATATTTATCTTGAAGATCAGAAGCATTTTGAAGAACTTGCGTATAGCCAAGCACCCCATTTAGCGGAGTTCGCAATTCATGACTCATGTTTGATAAAAATTGGCTTTTTGCCACATTTGCTTTCTCGGCATCTTCCCGAGCGCGTTCAGCATCTCGTGTACGTCGAATGACTTTTTCCTCTAGCAAGGTTCCGTGATTGGCTAGTTCTTCGTTTTTTAATTCGAGCTCATGCAAGAGTTGCTCAACCGTTTTCTCGCTAAATTTATGCCGCATATTAGTAATATCTTGATTGCTAAAATTGAACTCATTCACTAAGAAATCTTTGAGAATCAGCTTTCCATCTAGTTCCGCAACTTCCGTGAAATAATCTTTTAACACTAACGGAAGCGACATATCTCGACTCAACTCCAACCGTAAAAAGGTCCCTTCAAATTGTTTTTCAATTTTGATTTCAACTTCACTATTACAGTTTAAGGAACGCAACAACTCCGACAAAAAACTCACTTTTCGTACGCAGACGACATCGTCTAATTCGAGCATTTTAAAAAAAGCATAAAACTTCTTACGCAGTGCCAAAAGACAGATCTCGGACTTTACTTTTATATGGCCTAATTCAATCATATTTTTATCCCCAGACATCCCATATCATCAGTCATTTTTCCACAATCGCGCACGAGCCGATGTACTATTGAATTTATGTTCTCATGCTCTAAAAAAAACAGCTCTTTTTTACTAAAATCACTTAAACCATCAGTGTGCATCAAAACCAAATTCTTTGGCTCCAATTGATATTCTTGTTTGAAGTAGCTCCCTTTTCTCACACCTAGCATACCGTCCTTAGACACTAAACTTTTACTTTCGTTATTTCTATAAATGTGGCACAACACATTACCGACTCCCGCGTAAGTAAAGCGATTATCAGTACTAATTTTCACGACTCCAGCCGCACAACCAATTTCACCACGGCAAATTTCGTTAACGACATCGAGATAGGACTCAACTTCCTGATCTTCTTGAAAAACGAGTCGAGATTCAATTTTCTTAGCTAAACGGCCTGCTTCATCTCCATGCCCCGTCACATCCACAAGAATGGCTAAAAGGCTTCCATTATTAAATTCTCTATACAGCCCCATATCACCACAGTGACGCTCACCTAATAAAGCCTGAACTTTTATCGCCACATTCATAAGTATCTAAACGTCCTTACTACGGTCCCCACACCAAGTTCCGACTCAATCTGAAACTCATCCATAATGCGCTTAATCCCTGGGAGACCTAAGCCCAATGTTCCCGATGTACTAAAATTCTCACTCAAAGCATCTTCAATCTTCTCTATGCCGGGTCCATTATCTTTTGAACAAATCATCACACAGTCCTTACCCTCAAACTTTGTACACTCCAATAGTATCTTCCCTCTGTTAGCATATTTAATAATATTTTGTGCTAACTCCGCAAATACTGTCAGCAACAGACTTTTGACTTGTTTATCACTCATACACTCGTCCAACCATTCGCGAGCTTCTATAATCCCCGTTGAGACTGACACGTCATTATAGATATAGCAATTAAGTGCTTGCATTCTTACCCACAAGCGCCAACGCCGCCTCTAAACTCCCCGCAAATTCCATCCCTTGAAAATCATCAACTAAATCGACAAGCGTACTTACTAAACCTGCATTTAAACCGTGATTAATGACTCCGACCCCCATGATTTGAACTTTTTTAACGAGCCCACAGCACCTTAGATAATCAGTTCTATCCATAATTCGATAAGCCGAGTAATCTAAAATTAAATACTCGACATGTTTCTTAGTCACTTCATTTAAAAGAAATTGGCTAAAGTCTAAAAACTCTTTCTCAGGCAATTCACTTGGCATTGCATAGAGTAAGTAATTCTCTATAAAATGTCCGGGTACATGATTCATAGAAAAATTAACCTTTCACAATACCAATGCCTTGACTGACAAAGGCGTGATTTAATGCATCTTTCAAATTTGAGTTAGTACGAATAGAACCCACATCAATCCCAAGCTCTACAATAGTTTGAGCAATGGCTGGAGAAATCCCAGAGAAATTACATTCACAGCCCATAAGACGTGTGGCTTTACTGATTTTTATCAAGTGGTTGGCCACGGCTGTATCAACCACTGCCACACCACTAATATCTAAGATACAAATCCTTGCTTGGGTCTGAGCTATCTTGCTCAAAATGGAATTCATTACATCTTGGCTTCGTTTGGAATCAATGATCCCAACTAATGGCAACATCAGAATGTCATCCCAAATTTCCGTCACTGGAGTCGACATTTCCATGAGCGCTTGACTCTGTTTTGAAATTGTTTTGTTAGTCATGAAGCTAAACGCTTCGACCACTATCATTGTATCCAAATGAACTAACTTGGTGAAAGCACGACAAATCGCATCTAAATCATGCTCGCATTTAGAGGATAAAATCCTTTTGATCCAAATAAATAAACTGTGGTCAACAGCTACAAAGTAAGCCGAAAGCGACAAGCCAATGCGAGCATGAGTTAAACCAACCGTCTCTCGGCTCAGCACATAATCTTCATCAATACTAGCTTTAAGAAACTCCTCCCAATAGACTTTCTGAATATTCTTCCCCAGCAGCTTGAATTAATTCAATATCTTCCGAACTTATTTGAAAGAGATCGAGCAGTTTTTCTGCTTTGTAGTTGCAGATTGTTTCATTATTTTTGTAATTCATTTTTATCCCTCAACAATTAGATTTATAAAACTATATGACCTAGCCATCAAGACAAAGAAATAATTGCTAATTTACATAAGAATAAAACTCTTTTTTAACAAAAAATCAGAATCTGAGCCAGTGGCTCTATAAACCCTAAGCCCCATAAGAAACTCAAATGAAAACTCAAGCAGCAAAACATCAGCCTTTTTTAGCTTGGCACCGCGGCAGACCCACCTACACTGTTTGGATGTACCAGTTTTCAGACAGTCCCCTAAAAACCCTCGTTAAAGAATATCAAGATCAGCTGAAAAAATTCATTAAATATCATCCAGTAGAAAACCTTCATCTTACAATTGCTCCACAAGGATTTTTAGTTGAAAATATCGAACTAAACGACGAAACGACTCTTCATCAAATAAATGAGCGCGCCAAAGAGCTCCAAAAACTCGACTTAGCCCCACCCAAAATCTACATACAAAACATAGATTCCTTTCCGCACTGTCCTTACATCCGCTGTAGCGATGCTAGCAAAACAACAAACTACTTGCAAAAACTACTCGATCCAGAAAACAAAAACTTCACGCCCCACATCACACTTGGAAACTACTTACAATCTAAAAATTTTACTGCGCTAAAACCTTTCTTTGAGTCTGCCATACCTCAAATCACTCTATACCCAAGCTCACTTGATTGCGTGGCTTATTCGACTCATCCAAAAAACAGCGTCCCTGTATGTCCTGAAGACTTTCAAACTCTTGCAAAAGTCCACTTCTCCAAAGCCTGAGAGGCTTTCTTTTCCCTCAATATTTTACGTATTTTCACATTAGAATATTTAGTGCAAATTTGGTGTTGATAATCCTTTGCTCTTCATTACATTGTGCGGATACAAAATGATATACTTTAAAGGAACAAAAATTATGTTACTCAAAGACTTAAAAGGTAAAAAAATCGGCATCTGCGTTTCAGGCGGTCTCGATTCAAAAACCGTTACAAAAAGACTCATGGAAGAAGGCCTCGACGTAGTCTGCTTCAGCGCTGACCTCGGTCAACCTGACGAGAAAGACATCAACGACATCGTTAAAAAAATGGAGCCTTGTGGCGCGCCAACTTACATCGTTGACGTTAAAGACGACATGGCAGAGATCTGCTTCGAAACAATCAAAGCTTCTGCAACATATGATGGCGGCTACTGGAACACTACTGGTATCGCTCGTGCAGTAACTGTACGCGGCATCATTCGCGAAATGCAAAAGCATGGCGTTGACGTTCTTTGCCACGGTGCAACTGGACGTGGTAACGACCAAATGCGTTTCGAACGCTACACGCGTGCCCTTGCACCTGAAATGGGCGTTTACGCTCCCTGGCGTGACCCTGAGCTCCTCGAGCAATTCCCTGGTCGTACTGAAATGGCTGACTACCTCGCTCAATTCGATATCCCTGCTGTTATTGGCATGAAGAAAAAATACTCTACTGATGCGAACCTCGCAGGTCTTTCTCACGAAGCAGAAGACCTCGAAGAACTCGAAACATCTTGCCTTATCGTTGAGCCGACTATGGGTGTTTGGCCTGCTGATGCGCCTGACAAAATTGAAGATGTCACTCTTACTTTCCAGCATGGTTACTGCACATCAATCAACGGCGAAAAATTATCACCACTCCAAGCTATGGAAAAAGCTAACGAGATCGCTGGTCGTAATGGCATTTGGATGAAGAACGCTTTAGAGAACCGTATCATCGGAACTAAATCTCGTGGCGTTTACGAAGCACCTGGCATGGAACTCCTCCACGCTGGCCTCGAAAACATCTTACAAGCCACTCTTGACCGTAATTCATTTAAGCTCTACAAGCAAATGGGGGAACTCATCTCAAACCTCGTTTATGATGGTCGCTACTACGACAAAACTGTTCAAGCTGCGCGTGCTGCTATCGACACACTCACTGAGTCTGCCGAAGGCGAAGTTAAACTTGGCCTCTATAAAGGCAACGTATTCTTCCAGAGCATGACAGATATTTACGCTTCACTCTACAACGAAGAAGATAGTTCAATGGAAGCTTCCGATGGTTTAAATCCTGCTTCTAGCCAAGGTTACGCAGATATCATTTCTGTAGAAACTGCGGCGCTCGCAAAAGCTGGTCAATTCGACGACTGCTAATATGAGCTTAGTCGGAAAAAACATCCTCGTTACTGCAGGTCCAACCTGGACTGCCGTTGATCGTGTACGAGTTCTCACTTCTGTTTTTTCCGGCGAAACTGGCTTGCGCATTGCCCGCGCCTTTAAAGAGCAAGGCTGTAAAGTCACCCTCTTTATGGGACCGGGCCGCGCTAAGTTCCAAACTTCTGACTGGACTGAAATGAATGTCCAGCAGTTTTTTTACTATGATGACCTAGACCAACTCCTCAAGACCACAGACTTGACGCAATTTGATGCTATCTTGCACTCCTCTGCAGTTTCTGACTTTAAATCAGATGATGTCTACCAAGGTAAAAAAAGTTCCAAAGACGGATTCAACATCCCCCTCATCCCTACAGAAAAGTTAGTGGACAAAATTCGCCTAGCAACGCCAGAATCTTTCTTAGTAAAATTCAAATTGCAAGTAGGCCTTCCCCGTGAAGAGCTTCACGACATTGCTTTAA
The DNA here is from genome assembly GCF_000170755.1 of Lentisphaera araneosa HTCC2155. Lineage (NCBI taxonomy): Bacteria > Pseudomonadati > Lentisphaerota > Lentisphaeria > Lentisphaerales > Lentisphaeraceae > Lentisphaera > Lentisphaera araneosa. The sequence continues at coordinate 50,957 of NZ_ABCK01000017.1, read as the reverse complement.
ACTCATTAAAAGCGTCAAGTGCTGAACTCATTGTTGCCAATAATTTAGATGAAATGGATGGTGAAGCCCACCAAACTTATATCATAGATCCTGCAGGCGAGTCAATCCCTGCCTCAACAAAAACGGATCTTTGTAGCGAGCTCATTTCACAAGTAAACTCAGGTTTAAAGAGCAAATAAGTCTCTCCTAATTCCTAAACGAAATCAGGCATTAAAGCTCAGCTCACTGATTCACTTTATCTATCCCCACAAAATGTTGAACTAGCTCTCAGATCGACTTGAAGCATCGAAGTGCAACCCTTATCATAATAAGCAAATTAGAATGAATTTCATTCCCTACTTATAAGCTAGAACGATCAAAACCTATTGGGAGGATCACAAAATGTCTAACGAAAAAATTTACGTTGGTGGTGCCAAGGAAGTTAATGGTAATTTCGGTGCTTTTCACCGCATTTCCTTTAACAAGCAAGACCTCGAAACTTTAATGAATAACCTCAACGCCAAAGGTTATGTTAACCTCAACATGAATAAGCGTCGTCAGCCAAGCCAATACGGTCAGACTCATAGTCTCACAATCGACACTTGGGAGCCGAATCAAAATCAGGGTGGCTATCAGCAAAACGCTCCACAAGCTCAGAACTTCCAACAAGCTGCACCTCAAGCCGCGCCGCAAGCTCAGAACTTTCAACAAAACACTCCACCCCCATTTCAACAAGCTCCTGCAAACGATATGGCGGATCTCAACAACACACGTCCACCAGTGAGCGATATGCCTAACTTTGACGACATTAACGATCCAGAGGATTGCCCGTTCTAAGTTAGATAACAACAGCATGCACAAAAAAAGCAGACCGTATGGCCTGCTTTTTTTATTGGCTAGAAACTATAAGTTTTAGCCTTTGAGTAATTTATATTCGATTGCATCAATCAGTGCTTTCCAAGTGGCTTCAATCAAGTTGGCTGATACACCAACCGTGCCCCAACTTTTCTTACCATCTGTCGTCTCAATTAAAACGCGCACGTTAGATGACGTGCCCTTCTCTGAGTTCAGTACACGAACTTTGTAGTCGCTAAGAAACATGGTACTCAATCCAGGGAAATGAACTTCCAAAACTTTACGCAGAGCTTTATTTAAAGCATCTACAGGACCTTCACCTTCCGCAGCTGTGTGGTAGACCGTCCCATTGACATTAACTTTCACAGTGGCTTCCACAATCACCTCTTCATCATGACCGCGTTTCTCGTCAATCACACGAAAACCTAAAAGCTCAAAAGAACGATCAAATAAACCAAGTTTACGGCGCATCAACAATTCGAAGCTCGCCTCACCTTCTTCGAAAGTAAAACCCATTTTTTCGAGTTCTTTTGTGCGCTGTACAAGTGATTTAATATTGGGATCTTTGGGATCGATTTCGATGCCAAATTTCTCGGCTTTATAAATTAAGTTAGAAAGACCACTTTGATCTGAAACTGTGACTTCCTGCTTATTACCCACTAACTCTGGACGAATATGTTCGTAAGTCTCTGGGTTTTTCAAAATTGCTGAAACGTGAACTCCACCCTTGTGAGCGAACGCGTTCTTACCCACATAAGCTTGGCTATCACTTGGCGATAGATTGGCAATCTCATAAATATGATGCGAGTGAGACGTCATTGCCTGAAGCTGTTCGTCAGTGACTAAATCTAAGCCCATTTTTAATTTGAGCGAAGGTATGATCGAGCATAAGTTTGCATTGCCACAACGCTCGCCAAAGCCATTAATTGTTCCTTGCACCTGCACCGCGCCATGTTTTACGGCCGTCAAAGAATTGGCTACCGCTAACTCACAATCATTATGAGCATGTATACCCAAAGGAGTTTTCAACTGAGGCTTAATTTTTCGATTATCTCTGCGACTTCGAAAGGCATCGTGCCACCATTTGTATCACAGAGACGAGAACTTCTGCACCGCCTGCTTCGGCAGCTTGTAGACATTTTATGGCGTATTCTGGGTTGCGTTTATACCCGTCAAAAAAGTGTTCCGCATCAAAAAAAACTTCGAGCCCAGATTTCTTAAGGAAAGCAATTGAGCTTTCGATCACATCTAAATTCTCTTCTAAACTAATCTTTAAAGCTTCGTGGACGTGTAAGTCCCAACTCTTACCAAAAATACAGGCTACGGGGGCACCTGACTGAACAATCTTATTGAGAAAAACATCATCTTCTGCAGAGTTACTTGCACGGCGTGTCGAACCAAAAGCGACCATCTTGGCATTTTTGAGTTCGACATTTTTAATTTCTTTAAAAAAGGCTTCAACTTTTGGACTCGCACCAGGCCAACCACCCTCAATGTAGCTCACGCCATTCTCATCCAAGAGTTTAGCGATCTTTATCTTGTCTTCTACAGTGAAAGAAATCCCCTTCCCCTGCTGGCCATCTCTAAGAGTGGTGTCAAATATTTTTACGTCGTGCATAATCCTGTGCCTAAAATTTTTGCGGAGTCCGCGAAAGTTGAAATTTTGTCGCGTATAATAGCATCATTTCACAAAAGGGCGAATAAAGACGGAGCGCGCCTAAGTGAACTTTTTGCGATACGCGCCTGGGGTTAAGCCCTGTTGTTTCTTAAACTGTCTTGTAAAAACACTTTGATCATAAAAACCGACTTTTAAAGCTATTTCAGAAATACCCATTTTTGATTTTAATAGGTAATTACAAGCATGCTGAATACGCGTCTTCATTATATAGTCCTGTGGGCTCGTGAGGAAAGTCTTCTTGAACTTACGCTCAAATTGACGCACTGAAAGATGCGATAAGTCAGCGCATTTCTCGACTGAGAAACTCTTCATGTAGTTATTCTCCATGTACTCAACACCTGGAGCTATATCCAAGTAAGGCTGTAAATTCTTTTGTGCACGGCCAAAGTTTTGACTCGTCCCCATGAGACCCATGAGTTCGCCTTGGTGATCAAAAAGTGGAATTTTTGTTGTCACAACCCATTCCACACGACCAAAACGATTGCGAACCAACTCAATAATATTTGTTTGAGGAACTTTTTCACGAAAGAGGTCGGCATCAGATTTTACATAATTTTCTGCTAATTTTGGCCCAAAAACTTCATGATCCGTCTTACCGAGTATATCTTCCATCTTTGACGCACCGTAAGCCTGAAGAGCCTCGTCATTTACATGAGTGAAACGCCCTTCTAAATCTTTAACAAAAACTTGTACGCCAGGTAGATTATTGAGTAAAACTTGGATTGACGCATCTAACTTTACTTCTTCCCAAAAACTATTCATTTTCGCTCGCTTTAAATTTTTATGTAGAAAAAACTTAACACTTTGTCGAGATATTACAAAAGAATGCCTCATTAAAACAATCTTATGACTCACTTATGGCTTAAAGTCTTAACATTCAAAAACCTTAATTAGAGGAGAAATACATGAGAAAAATTCGCATGGGCATGGTCGGCGGTGGCCGCGGTGCATTCATCGGTGCCGTACACAGAATTGCAGCGGCTATTGATCAACAAATCGAACTCGTATGCGGGGCATTTAGCTCGACACCGGAAAAATCAAAACTCTCTGGACAAGATTTTTTCCTTCCTGAAGAACGTTGTTATGCCAACTATGAAGAGATGATCCTTACGGAAAAAACTCTCCCTGAAGGCGAGCGCATGGATTTCGTCGCTATTGTCACTCCTAATCACATGCACTTTGCACCAGCAAAGATGGCTCTCGAAAATGGTTTCCACGTTCTCTCTGACAAGCCTGCATGCTTCAATACTGAGCAAGCCGAAGAGCTTGAAGGCATTGTAGCTGAAACAGGACTCCTCTACGGACTCACTCACAACTACACAGGCTACCCACTCGTTAAGCAAGCTAAAAAAATGATTGAAGAAGGTAAGCTTGGCAAAATCCGCAAAGTCATTGTCGAGTACCCACAGGGTTGGTTAGCCACGAAACTTGAAGACACCGATCAGCAACAAGCTGCTTGGCGTACAGACCCCACAAAAAGTGGTGCTGCAGGTTGCGTTGGCGACATCGGCACTCACGCAGAAAACCTTGCCGAATATATTACAGGTCTAAAAATCCAAGAACTGGCAGCAGACATCACTGCTTTTGTCGACGGTCGTCTTTTAGATGACGATGCCAATGTCCTCTTGCGATTTGATAATGGCGCCAAGGGTGTTTTGACTGCTTCACAAATTTCAGTTGGTGAGGAAAATAATCACAACATCCGTATTTATGGCGAAAAAGGCGGTTTAGAATGGCGTCAACAAGAGCCCAACACAATGATTGTAAAATGGCTTGAAGATCCCGTCCAAGTTTACCGCACTGGAATGGGCTACCTCTGTGATGAAGCTGCTGCTGCCACGCGCACGCCGGCAGGTCACCCTGAAGGTTACCTAGAAGCTTTTGCCAATATTTACCTAAACTTCGTTAGCCAAATTCGCGAATTCCAAGCAGGCAATAAAGAAATCAAATTTGACTACCCGACAATCTCAGATGGTGTTCGCGGCATGAAATTTATCGATGCCGTAGTAGGAAGTTCTAAAAATAACGCAGCATGGACTGCACTTTAATTAAGATAGGAGTATAAACATGGCTAAAACTGTTTTTCACGCCAGTATTGAGGGTGCTCAACACGGAGCAAAAACTCTCGAAGAATTCGTCATTTTCGCTAAAGAATCAGGTGCTGCAGGCGCAGAACCTTCTAACTACCACATCGAAAGCGGTGATGGTTTCATGTCAGCTACAGAAATTAAAGCTGTATTTGATAAGCACGGCATGAAGCTCGACGGTATTTCTTGCCACTGCCCTTTTTGGGTTCACACCACCGCTTGGACTGGTTCAAAAACTATTCGTCCTTTCCTTCCTAAAAGCGTTTGGGAAAAATCTCCTGAAGAAATCGAAGCTTGGTGTGAAGATTATATCCTCCGTTTCCTTGACCTTATGGCTGAACTCAATGTAAAAATCATCCCTATGTTCTGGGGTATTTCTCACGGCTTCGAAATGGCAACAGGTTATCCCTTTGGCTTCTTCTCGGGCCCTGAGTATGACCTCATCAAAGAAGGTAACGAGCGCTTTGCTGAAAAAACAGCTAAGCTCCGCGCTAAAGCTAACGAGCTTGGCATTTACCTCTGCCACGAAATCCACCCGAATTCAGCCGCACTCTGCGCTGATGACTTCCTCGAGCTTGTAAAAGCTTGTGACGGCGACAAATGCCTCGGCGTAACGGCTGACCCGTCTCACTGTTGGGAAGGCGAAGACTTCGAAACTCGTTTCCGTAAAGTTGGTGACCGCATTTATGCTGTAGCCATTAAAAACTTCTTTGTTCGTCCAGGAATCAATCTCCGCTCTATGACGGGTGACTGGCGCAAACGTGCTATGCAGTTCTGCGATATCCCTACAGGCGATATGAATATGATGCGTTTCACAGAGCTAATGATTGACCTTGGTTATGTTGAGCGCTACAACAAGATCATGGGTACCGACTCAGCTCCTCTCGTAACTGAAGCTGAATCGGCTTACCGCGACCTCGATGCAACAAGCGCAAATGCTATTCAATACGCTGCGAATCACTTGGTATTCCCAGTTGCTGAAGGCTCATTTGAAGACGGCATGGGTTCCGAAGACTAATTCGCGAACTCCATAAGTTTCACAAAAGGCCGAGATTTTTATCTCGGCCTTTTTGCATTCTCCCAAAATCAAACATAAATTTCCCAAACATTTATTATCTACCATTTTAAGGACTTTTTGATGAAACTCATCATGGCTTGCCTCTTTATCGGCTCATTCATCTCATGCGCTCATGCCCCAAACGAAACCAGTGCAGATCCAGACAAAGTTGAGAAGAAAGCTGATACGGAGACAGACAACATTAAAACGCAACCGTCAAATGGCGGCTTAGACCTTTAAATGTATTATTATTTTATTTTTGAGTCGGAGGAGGACTGAATGGAACAATCATCGAGTGGACGACTTAAAAAAATGGGTTTTGAACCCAAAGCGACGAAGACCCTAGACTCAGAAACGCCTGAAGAAAAAGAAGTCGAGGCTAGAGAAATCTCTGATGTCTCAGAAGAAATAAGCGAAACTGCCAAACTACGCTTAGCGCGCACCCCGACTCAAGTCGAAATAGATTTCCCCAATGGCATGGAATGCCCTTCGTGTAAAGAAAACTTAGGCTTAGGCGCAATCATCTGTATGGCGTGTGAAATCAATGTTCAAACAGGGAAAAAACTTAAGAGCAAAGTTAAAAAGGGACGCAATGCCTATGCCGCTCCCAAAGATTCCACTAATGATCTACCTGATGATATCGACTGTGGTGGAATCGGCCGAGGCCGTTATTGGTTGTACCTTTTTTTAGCGAACCTCGTATTTTACGGGATAGTGATCGCCTTAGCGCTTGTAACTGAAGGCCAGATAAATAATGCACTCTTATCGGGACTGTATATAGTTTATCTAGGCGCCTTAATTTACACAATCATTAAACGTCTTCGCAACCTTGGTTCATCTGCATGGTTATTCTTACTCTCCTTTGTCCCACTCATCAACATCTGGCTAGGCTATCGACTGAGTTGCTGCCCTGCGGGATATGCAGACCATAGGCAATTGGATTCAACTGGTAAAAAAATTGTCTTTTTCGTATTTATCCTACCAATCTTATTAGCTTTTTGTGGTGGAATCGCTGCAGCCGTGTTAACAGCTAAATAAATTTATTAAACGCATTAGAGTACCGTCAAGCCAAACAAATCCACCTATCTATTTCACTCTGCTTTTTTCATCCCCAAAAGTCTACTATACTCTTTAATAGAGTTGAACTTTAATCGAAAAAGTGTCCCTTAGCGAGATTAATTTTTTCTAATTTCAACTATAGGACATATATTTATGGCTTTTGATAATGGCCCCCTTTCATTCTGTGTTTACAGACTTGACGAAGATTTACCCGAAAACATCCTCGAACTCTTTGCGGAAAACGCAGCACTCCCCCTCAATCAGGTAAAAGACGAAAGCTCTAATGGCTGGACAGCACGCCACCTCCTCGAGCGTAACTTCACTGAAGAAACCTGCTTAATCGAGGATTATGTCCAAGTTCATTTTCGTGCTTCTGAACTCAAAGTTTCGGCTCCCATCCTCAAGGCCAAATGTGCTCAGGTCGAATTCCAAACTATGCAGGAAGAAAACCTTAGTGGCATTAACCGCAAGCGTAAAAAAGAGATCAAAGAAAATATCATTGACGAACTCCTCGCGGAAACTCAGCCAACAATCAAAGGTTTCCCACTCGTTCTCGACCCCACTAACAAACTACTCTACGTAGGCACTTCGTCTGCTAAGAGTGCGGATTCCGCATTGGCATTATTAGTGGAAAGCACGGGCCTCAGCCCCATTCCTTTAACTCCACAGACTTACATGACTGAGCAGCTCGGCTCAATGGCATCATCTTACGATTCCATCAAACTTACAGATAGCCAAGAAGATGCGGGCGAGACTTGGCCTGGCAGAGATTTCCTTACTTGGTTATGGTACCTCAGTGAATACGAAGAAGCTGAGTTCACTGTGCCTGATCTCGGTGTTTTCGCTTTTTCAGTCGACGGCCCGCTCAACTTCATCACTGAACTCAATGGCGCTCGTGAATCAGTTGTCAAAAAGGGTATCCCGACTCTTAGTCCCGAAGCTGATTCAGCCCTCAAGGATGGTAAAAAACTTAAGACGGCAAAAATTGCCATTGCTCGCGGCGATGATACTTGGACTTTCACCCTCGATGCTGACTTCTTCTGCTTCAAGAGCATGAAGCTACCTGACGGAACTGAGTTCCAATACAAAGCACGTTTCATTGAACGCCTCGAATCCCTCTTTATCTTTCAAGAAGCTTTCTTCTCTTTATTTAAAGAGTTCCTCAATCGTTTCACAGGTGATCAAAGAAACGAGAACATCGAAAAAATGCGTGCTTGGCTCAGCGAACGTGACGCTAATGTCATTAGAACCGAGGTTTTCGACGTCAAGTAAATGAAAGCTCTGATTCAGCGTGTGAGTTCGGCTTCCGTAAAAAGTCAAAATGAGACCTTGGGAGAAATCGACCAAGGACTCGTGGTACTTTTGGGTGTCGAACAAGAAGACGAGAAAATTGACGGCGAAATTCTTGCCAAAAAACTTGGCGATCTTCGCATTTTCTCCAATGAAGAAGGCAAATTTGATCTATCTCTCCGCGATGTAAAAGGAGAGATACTCGTTATCTCACAGTTCACTCTCTGCGCTGAATACAAAAAAGGGCGTCGTCCCAGCTTTACGCAAGCAGCAAGGCCTGATAAAGCCAATGAACTCTATGAAGAATTTATAACACTCTTTCAAAACGATGCAGATATCAGCAAGGTCGCCACCGGAAGGTTTGCCGCTGATATGCAAGTCACAATCAATAATAACGGCCCTGTCACGATGCAACTCGACAGCGCACAACTTAAATAGGACATCAAATGGATTTTCTAAAAAAAATGTTTGGTCGCCCGGAAGAGAGTCCGGTAAGCACCAATCCCGAAGCTAGCGATTTTATCCCTGAGCCAGTTTTCAACGATAAACTTCTTGAGAACGCAGAAAAACTTAAAAGCAATATACCCGAAACAATCACTACTTTTGATAAACTCGGCCGTCGCATCGAAATAAATCGTGAAAAATGGGCCGAGGGTGCACTTCCCGAAATGCTCAAAAAAGCTTGGGATCAACCTGGACCACTCTACAAAGTCATCAGCATGGGTATTGACGCCGCTTGCTTCACTGAAGTACTCGAAGCCGCAGAACACCTCTCAAAAACTGACACCAACCCCGAGCGTGGCGCCGTAGTCTATTCAACCGCACTCAGTCTCACTGGCGATTACAAAAATGCTGTTGCTGCACTCGAAAGCTATATCAAAGATGATGAACACTCACCCGATGCTCTCACCGCACTCGCACGTATTCAGTTGATGGCAGAAGATAAAGAAGCTGCTGCTGGCTTACTCGACAAAAGTATCAACCTCAATCCCAACCAAGAACAAGCCATGGCTTGGCACCTCGACCTCATCAAACAAAAAGATGGCGAAGAAGCGATTGATAAAGAACTTGAACGTCTAGCTGGCTACGATGATAGTTGGTTCCCGCAACTCATCCTCGGCCAACGCTTAATTAAAGCTGACAAAGCCCAAGAAGCGATTAGCTACTTCGAAAAGGCGCTCGATAAGTCTGAGAATAATGGTCAAGTTTTAGCGACGGCTACTGGTGACTTAGGCAACAAAAAGATGACCAAAGAAATCATCAGTATCTTTATGCCTCGCTACAACCCCGAAGCCCAAGGACCTCTTCCTGGCCTCAACTTTGTCCAATCTCTCATCGTTGAGGGACAAATTGACGTGGCCAAAGACTTGCTCCACCGCATTGCACTCTTTGACCAAGCCAACATTCGTCAGCACGTGCTTAAACTCTCTGCGCAAATCGCAAATATTGATCGCAAGGTTTTTGGCAAATCTCGCGCCGAACAAGCTCCTACGAGTGCACCTGAAGTCGAGTTCATGAAAATCAGCATGCCACTTTGGTTCTATCCTTTAGGCGAACCCTACTGGCTCGAACCCGCGAAGAATGAAGATGCCAAACGCGTTTACTTTTCTGCTTTGCACATTGAAAATGACCCCAAAGTTCAGCTCCCACCCGAGTTACAAAATGTCGTTGCAGGTCTTTGTACTGCAGTCCCCCTCTTCTTTAAAGAAGCCGTAACTTCGCGACTAGATATTCGTACAGCAACTTTTGTTCCTGTGATGAAGGATCAAGGCCCCGTCATGAGACGTGGTGATTGGCCCCAAGAGCAAAAGAAAAAGATTGCTAACTTAGACGAAGTTAACCCCGATTACTTGATCACGGGTGGCATCAAATTTGAGGGTGTCGATAAAGTTGCACAACTCAATCTCTACCTCAACGACCTCGAAGGTAATGTGGTCAAAACGATCACGGAAAAAGCACCTGCTAAAGATTTACACTTAGTTGTTACGCGTGCTTTCAATCGCCTCTATGTTGAAGTGACTGGCAATGATGATGAAGCTATCTTCCCAAAAGATATCCAAGCTCCCCTCATTCAGGGCTACATCCAAGCTCTTGGCCACCAACTCGCTTACTTCATGACTTGGAAAGGTATCCTACCTGTGGAAGCCCTCTTTAATCGTCGTGAATTACTCGAATCACTCTACGCTTTTGCAGTGAACTCTGGCCCTGCTGAAATGCCGAAGATTTTCTACTTCGCTGCTTTAGCTTACGATCGTTACTTAGCTGGCAATGCTTTCATGGAACAAGCTCCCCGCGCCTTCGCCCTTGCGCAAGCCGCACCACAGGGAACTGCTTTCCACCAAGCCGCTCCAGTCATCCTCCCAATCTTTAATCGTCTCGATCAACTCGAAGAGATTGTTAAACAGATCCCAAAAGATCAGGCTCCAGCTCCTTACATCAATTGGATGGAAGGCATCAAAGACCTCTTCAAATAAGCCTCGCTTAAAAGCAAAGCAGACATAAGCCCTCACTTAGTATTTACTAATGGAGGGCTTTTTTGTTTGGCCCTAGTAATCAGATAGTTAAGCCCTATTTGAACATAAATTTCTCCCATCATTTTTTCAGAGCTAAAATCACTTGCCTTAGATGCTTTCATTTCACGTGTATAAAGCTGAGTTTTACTGGCTTAATTTGTAGTTATTTACGAAGAGCGCATTATATTCCGCCGTTTATAAAAAATAATTTAATCTGAGCAAAACTAATGATCGAAGACATCAATAAAATTGTCGCCGAATTCACCGAGAAAGTGAATGCCGAAGGTGACTTGCAGGCACTTGAGCAGATCAAGGCTGCCTACATGGGTAAAAAAGGCCCTCTTACTGGTATTCTCAAAAACCTTCGTAACTTGAGTCCTGAAGAAAAATCTGAAGTTGGCCAAGCTGCAAACAAAGCCAAAACTGCCATGCAAGAAGTTATGGAAAATCGCCGCCAGGGTATCATCCGTGCACAAATCGATGAGAAAGTTGCGAGCGAATGGGTGGACTTCACCCTTGATGAAGATGCAGAAAAAATTGGTGCACTTCACCCCGTTTCTCAAATGCAGTACGAAATTGAAGACATCTTCAGTGGCCTCGGCTTCACAGTTCAAGATGGCCCTCATTGTGAACTCGACTTCTACAACTTCGAAGCACTCAATATTCCTGCTGATCACCCGGCTCGTGATATGCAAGATACATTTTACTTTGAAAATGGCGCTATCCTCAGAACACATACTTCTGCTATTCAGGCACGTGCTATGGAACGCATCAAGCCTCCTTTCAAAATCATTGGCCCAGGTAAAGTTTTCCGAGTTGAACGTTTAGATGCTTCACACGAAGCGGCTTTCCACCAACTCGAAGGCATGGTGGTAGACGAAGACATTTCCGTTGCCAACCTCATTCACACAATGAAAACGCTACTCTCTGAGATCTTCCAAAAAGATATTAAAGTTCGCCTCCGTCCTGGTTATTTCCCCTTCGTTGAGCCTGGCTTTGAACTCGACATCAATTGTCAGATTTGTAATGGCAAGGGTTGTTCAGTCTGTAAGCAAACTGGCTGGCTCGAGCTCATGCCTTGCGGTATGGTTCACCCCAACGTTCTTAAGGCAGGCGGAATTGACACAGAAAAATTCACGGGCTTTGCCTTTGGACTTGGACTCGACCGCCTCGTTATGATGCGCCATAAAATTGAAGATATTCGCCACTTGCATAGCGGTGATCTTCGTTTCTCATCTCAGTTCAAATAAGGACCCTCGACTATGAAAATTTCACTTAATTGGATTCAAGAATTTGTTGATTACAAACTCGATCGCGACGCTCAAGCTCTCGGCGACTTCATTTCACTCTCTGTAGCTGAAGTAGAAGAAGTTGAGCAAGTTGGTGCTGCACTCGCCCAAGTAAAAGCGGTAAAAGTTCTCTCTTGCGCGCCTCACCCAGAAGCTGATCGCCTCCAACTCGCCACCATCAATACGGGCTCTGAAGAACGCACGATCGTTTGCGGAGCGAGCAATTGCCGCCCGGGCATCACTGTTCCTTTCGCTGATCTCGGCGCTAAACTCCCCATTACTGACAAAGAAGGTAAGCCGGCGATTCTCGAAATTAAGAAAGCTAAAATTCGCGGTTTCGAAAGTACTGGCATGCTCTGTTCTGAAGCTGAGCTCGGACTTGCGGATAGCGCAGAAGGCATCCTCGAGATGGACGATGCTATTGCTGCGGGAACTTACCTCAATACGCTCGAGCAATACTCTGGCATCGAAGACATCATTTTTGAAATTGATAACAAATCATTAACTCACCGCCCTGATCTTTGGGGCCATTACGGCTTCGCACGTGAATTCAGTGCGATGTTTGACCTTGATCTCAAAACTTACCCAGGTACAGCAGTTGAGCAAGCAGACAATGGTTTCGCTATTGCCATCGATGCAGGAGATTGCCGCCGTTACTCATCACTAAGAGTTAAAAACATTAGTGTTGGTGACTCTCCTCAGTGGCTCCAAGACCGTTTGACTCAATCTGGCATCAACTGCATCAACAACATCGTTGACCTCACTAACTTCATCTTACTCGAACTCGGTCAGCCCATGCACGCCTTTGATACTGAAAAGCTCAAAGGGCAAGACATTGTGGTGCGCACAGCTCAAAATGGCGAAACGTTTAAAGCTCTCGACGAGAATGATTATACACTCACAGAAGAAGACATGGTCATTAGCATTGGTGCCCAAGCTGAAGCTCTCGCTGGCGTAATTGGCGGTGACACCAGTGCGATTGATGAAAACTCAACTGAGATCCTCATTGAATGCGCATCCTTCAACGCTTCTGCAGTGCGTCGTTCAGCTACGCGCCATGGTATTCGTACTGATTCTTCGAGTCGTTTCGAAAAATCTCTCGACCCAGAAAATACACCACTTGCGCTCGCACGTATTTGGCAGTTGATCAAAGAGCTTTGCCCCAAGGCTGAACTAGTAGGTGGTATGGGTGACTTATACACGCAAGCATACCCAGCAGCTCACATTGACACAAGTATTGACTTCATTGAAAAAGCTCTTGGTTGCGACATTGGCAAAGACTTCATCCTCAAGCGCCTCGAACGTCTTGGCTTTGAAATCCAAGGTGATTTAAAACTCGGTATTCCTTCTTGGAGAAACACCAAAGACGTGGCCATCCCAGAAGATATCGTAGAAGAAATCGGCCGCCTCTATGGTTTCGATAACATCACACCAGAAGTGCTTCATACCGCAGACAAAGTTCCTGCTGTTAACAGTGCTCGTACTCTGGAACGTCGATTTAAAGACATTCTCTCTAATGGTTACAGCTACAGTGAAATCATGACTTACCCTTGGTGTGGTGATGACGAGCTCAAAGCTTTCGGCCTCAGTTCTGAAGGACTCATGAAATTGCAGAATCCTGTCAGTGAGGATGCGACTTACATGAAGCCAAACAACATGCCAAAGATCATCAAAGCCGTGGCTGAAAACTTGAAGCACTTCAACTCTGTGAAGCTTTATGACTTCAACCGCATTTACGATACAAGTCAAATGGTGCAGGAACTTCTCCCCACGGAGAGATTCCAATTTAGTGGTGCACTTGTCCCTGCTCCTGCGGGCAAGAAGAACTTACAAACTGAAGCGTTCTATGAACTAAAAGCCACCGTTGCCAACTTGCTCGAAGTAGCAGGCATCAAAACTTGGCAGCTCAGCGAATATAAAGATGCACCGGAATGGGTTCACCCAGGTATTTCCTGCCAATTCCGCCGTGGACGTGTCGTTTTAGCTGAAATCTTTAAACTTCATCCCGCCGTGGCTGAAAAGAATAAGATCAAATCAAACGCCTACCTCTTCTGCATCAACTTTGATGAACTCGCTAAGAGCAAGCGTAAGCTTAAATACGAGCAGATCTCTAAATTCCCTGCTGTCCCCTTCGATATTACTGTGCAAGCGCCTAAAAAGGCTCTAGCAGGCGATATTCAAGGCCTTATCCGCAAGGGTGGAGGTAAGAACCTACTCGATGTGGAAGTCTTCTCTGTCTATGAGCGCGAAGAAGATAAAACAGTTTCTTTCCGTATGCACTTTGCTGCGAAGGATCATACCTTGGTTCACGACGAGATTCATCAACTTCAAAAGAATGTCGTTGCAGCAATCCTCAAAGGAAAATACGAGATACCAAATCTCCCAGATGATTTAAAGTAATCATCATAAAAAAAGGCCGAGTTTAAAAACTCGGCCTTTTTTATTGATGGCTGAAAGTCTTAGAAAACTCTGAAGACATGCACTGGTGCAGCACGATCAGAGAGTTCAACAAAATTATCAGGCCCAGACCAATCATAAACTTGGTCAGTCATGAGGTCATGCATCTTATATTGATGATGCTGATCAAAACCTAATTCATGAAGTGGCAAGTGCACCATTCCACTTTGAGTGTGCAGAGGATCAAGGCTGACTACGATCAGTAGTGTATTGCCCTCAACTCGCTTTATATATGCGATAAGCTTTTCATTATTCACACTACAGAATTTTAGATTATTCTGTACCTGTAAAGCTGGGTTCTCGCGGCGAATCATATTTAATTTTTTGACAAATGGAGCAATGCTTCCCGAGTCTTCATAATTTCTAACTTTGAGTTCATACTTCTCTGAATCCATCAGTTCATCACGTGGCCCTACTGGGATATTTTCGCATAATTCATAGCCCGTGTACATACCATACATTGGCGAAAGGGTTACGGCTAAGGCATGGCGAATCCTGAACATTTGCGCAGAAGAAAACTGTAAGTGCTTAGGTAAGATATCCGGAGTCGTTGCAAAAATATTTGCCGTCATGTATTCAACTGCTTCAGAATTGTGCAGGTAATTGAAGTATTCAGTCAATTCTTCTTTGCCCTCTCTCCAAGTAAAGTAGCTGTAGGATTGAGTGAAACCATTTTTGGCGAGCAATTCCATGAGTCGCGGACGTGTAAAAGCCTCTGACAAAAAGATCACATCTTCGTATTCTTTGTGAACTTCTGCAATACACCAGTTCCAAAAACTAATTGGTTTTGTGTGAGGATTATCAACACGGAAAGTTCGTACGCCATGACTCGCCCAGAAGAGGAAAATATCGCGAATTTCAGCCCATAAATTTTTGCGATCTTCGCACTCAAAATTGAGAGGATAAATATCTTCGTATTTCTTTGGAGGATTTTCGGCATACTTGATCGAGCCATCAGGGCGACGGTAGAACCAATCGGGATGTTCTTTTAAATAAGGGTGGTCAGGCGAACAGTTTAAAGCAAAGTCCAAAGCAATTTCAATATCTTTTTCCGCACAGGCTTTAACTAAGTGATCAAAGTCATCCATTGTACCTAATTCAGGGTGCACAGCAAAGTGACCGCCAGCTTCAGAACCGATAGCATAAGGACTACCCGGCTCACCTTTTGCCGAAGTCAGTGAGTTATTTTTACCTTTTCGTTTTGAAAAGCCAATTGGGTGAATAGGCGTAAAGTAAAGAACATCAAAACCCAAATCATCAATATACGGCAACATTTTTTCAACATCACGGAAAGTGCCGTGCATGCCCTCTTTACCTGAGCATGAACGTGGAAAAACTTCATACCAAGAAGCAAATTCTGCACGACGGCGATCACAACGAACTGAATAAATACTACTCGTCGCCGTATTAAATGACTCCTTATCGGGAAGCGACGCAGCCAAATCTTTTAATTCACCTTCCATCATACGATAGAATTTACGGCTCATGTCTTTTTCAGCTTCAAGTTCTTTAACTATTGAAGCTAAGTTCTTAGCGACTGTTTTGTTTGCTCGTGATTGACAATCCTTGAGTAGTTCAACACCTTCGATGAGCTCAGAAGCAATATCTTCGCCAACGTTAAATTTCTTCTCTACTCCATGGGCCCAGTTATCATAAAAATCCGCGTAAGCAAAAATCTTAAATTCATATAAGCCCATGTTTTCGACAGTAAATTGAGCTTTATACAGATCGAGACCTGCATTTTCGCAATCCATAGGAATGCTTTGCCAACGTCTTTCACTTTTATGTTTAAAATGTAACTCCGCCGATAAGCCATCATGACCTTGCTGAAGGATTTCAGCACTCACGTTCACTTGGTCGCCTTGGCGTCTTTTAATGGGGTATATACCGCCATCAATCGACGGCTTTACATTCTGAATATAAACGTAATGACTATTATAATCCGTTCTCAGTAGCTCTTGACTCATAGTTCCATCCTTCTCCTAAAGTTCTATCCAATTTTTGTTGAATCATGTTAATTTTACTTGGAAAAAGTTTTGCACCTTGCAAGAGTTTAAGTCCACTCTCACGTGCTCGACTTTGAAGATTGCTTTTCAAATAGTTATTAATTAGTGTAAAACGATTATGAACGTAATGATCAAAAACAACTTCACTCATATCAGTATCAACTCCGTTCTCTACCGCCTCGGTGAATTTTAAAGCGCAAAGTGCATAAGTTGCATAAAGCTCATTGTCCGTATTACCTGGATACATTTCGTCATAAATATACTTTTGTTGAACCATAGGCAGTTGCGGAACCTTATACGTCTTGCCATAACTATCCTTTATTTCGATCTCTTCTTCATCTACCGAATAAACAGTGAGCGAGATATCAGACAGTTCACCGCCTGGCAATAACAAAGATTCACCTTCAAGTGTTCCTAAACCTTTGATAAACTTAAGCTGAAACTCTTGAGCAATGCCAATCAATTTTTCTAAATCATTAACTTCTGCTAAGTACGAACCATAAAGTTCAGATTTCTGTCCCGCAATAACCTCTAAAGCATTACTTGGCTTCCAAAGGTAAACTTCTTTAAAACTCGTCATCAAAATTTTTGTTTTTGCATCCAACCAAAGCTTATCTAACATGAAAGCATCATTGAAAATCAGCTGAGGTACTTCGTTTTTCTGTTGCGCCTCAAGTCCTGTCTTTGCAATCGCTTCTTCAGATTGCGTTAGCTCTTCCAAAGTACGAGCAAAAAGACTTTCTTGCTGGCCTTCTTCTTTCTTCTTTTGCTTCATGGTATTGATTAAGAGAGCTTTTTCACGAACGACACTGGTTAATTTTTCTGAATTCTTCTCCAACTGAAGTTGCAAGGCTTGTTTTTCCTTCAGCTCAACTGAGTTCAATACCGTTAATACTTTAGCTCTAAGAGTCATTTCTCTTACGTTACCTTCTTCGGGAAGTTCCTGTAAGACTTTTCCAAGCTCGACTTTACTACGTTCGAGCTGTAGCTCACCTTGCATAATTCTTTGTAGCAAACTCTCTGCTTCAACTTCATAAACTTTCTTTGACGGACTCGAAAAGACTGACACCACAAGTGCTGCAGCCACGGCAGTTATTGCCACCAAGTTTGTCCAAAAAATATTTGATGTAGAAGTGTGACCGTCACTCATCAATAAAGCTTCCGCATCTTGATAATCATCACTCGCACTTAGGCTACGGACTTTCTTTCTAGGCAGAGATTCTAATGAATTAGCCTCTTTCTTCTTTTTACTACCAATTTTGAGTTCGCCAATATCTTTACGACTAAAGGAGATTGTATGAATACCTGGGACGAGGCTTGGATCTTTACTTAAAGCTTTCCTTACCTTAATCAGCTCTTTAAGTAAGGCTTCATGATCGAGGAAACGCTTCTCTGGGGACTTCTCCATCATCTTAGTGATGAGTTTTCTCACATCTATCGGTAGGTCCACACGACGGTTGTTAAAGATAACGGGGTCTTGAAGATGCTGGCGTGCTAATTCGCTAACGTTTTCCGAATCAAAAGGCAGTGCACCTGTAATTGAATGATATAAAACAACGCCCAAACTGTAAATATCTGCACGACAATCCATGGGGTCTTTCAAAAACTGTTCGGGATTCATATAGGCTGGCGTTCCAGAAACTTCTTTCACGTCTTGTAAATCTCTTTGTTGACGAGCCAGTCCCATGTCGGTGAGTTTCACCCAACCATCAGCAGTGATCATTATATTATCAGGTTTGATGTCGCGGTGAATAAGAGAATCTTTTTCCCAAGCGTAATGCAAGCCTTCAGTCACCTGTTGAACAACACCTAGAGCATCGATTACGTCTATCTTGCCGTTCTTCTCAATGCGATCCCCTAAAGTATCACCTTCTACGTATTCCATTGCTAAGTATAAGTCACTCTCATCAACACCAAAGGCAAAAACTTGAACCAGATTACCGTGAATCATCGAGGCAACTGATTGCGCTTCTCGCAAAAACTCTTGGCGGAATTTACTATCGGCAGAATAACGACGTAGGAGGACTTTAAGCGCTATTGGACGATCTAAACTAATTTGGCGAGCCAAAAACACTGTACCCATGCCACCAATACCAACGACTTTTTCAATAACAAAATCGTTACCGATCACTCTACCTGGATCATAAATCTTACGTGGTACAACAATTTTCTTAGAGCATGTAGGACAATTTTTACTCGTTCCTAGCTCCAAACTTTCTGCTTGATAAGTCGATTTACATAATACGCACTGGAACTTCATGAGCTCATTGTCTCCTGAGAATAATCAATCAAAACAGATGCAATTTCATCAGCAAAAAGCAGGCCCTGCTCAGTTGCGCGAATGTAGCTCGCTGTCTCTTCTAATAATCCCTGAATCACTAGCTTATCCAATATATCTTTATACTCATTTAAAACTTCACTACCGTATAATGAATGCAGTAGCTCTTTTTGCCACCCCATTTTGGTACGGAATCCAAAAGCTAAGACCTCTGCGACCCGCTCTTTTAAAGGAATTTCATCGAGCTTAGCTTTTTCGCCATTTAACCAAGCTTTTAAATCGGCTTTTTGCGTCCATCGCAAAAGCCCATCAAAAGAGGCGGCGGCAGGACCTAAACCTAAATATTTGGCTCCATGCCAGATCCCTAAATTATGGCGACATTCTTCGCCTGGCACCGCATAATTCGAAACTTCATAACGCTCTAAACCAGCCTCTTTTAAAAGGTCTTCGCAAAGGTGGTACATCTCCACAGCTAAATCATCGTCTGTTTCTTTAATTCGCTTGGTAATCTCTGCACCCTCTTCTAAGATGAGACTGTAAGCCGAAAAGTGACGTATTCCTTGGCTCAAAACTTGTTGGACATCATACTGCCAATCTGCAAGCGTTTGACCTGGCACCGCATAAATCAAATCTACGTTAATTCTTTTAAATCCGAATTTTTGTGCCAAATCAATAGCTTTGAATAATTCAACATCACCCGTTCTTCGCCCCAGTGCCTTACGCGTTTTACGTGAGGTAGATTGTCCTCCAAAACTCAAGCGATTGACACCATAATTTTGCATCAATTGCAACTTCTCTTCCGTAATGCTTGCGGGGTTACATTCCACCGTAAATTCAGATGGGATTTTGAGCGCCTGAATGGAATGCAAAAGTTGCTCTAGCTCATCGGAACTAAGGGCATTGGGAGTCCCCCCACCGATAAAGATAGTTTTTAAATTATCTAATTGCTCAAGAGAAGCATTAAGTTCATTCTGAATTTTTGATAAGTACTGCTGACGAATTTCTTTTGAATTCTCTACGACAGAATACAGTGTGCAGTAATCGCAAATATTTTTACAGAAAGGGACGTGGATATAAAGTGAGTCGAACTCAACTGCGGAAAACATTTTAGTTGGTCAATCTCTCACGATACAAATCTTCATCTTTAAAAATCACAACTCGTTCACCTTTGCGGCACAAACCGAACTTTTCTCGTGCAACACGTTCAATTGCTGAGGGCTTTACGGTTAAGTCATGGAGTTCTTCTCGATGTTTTTGAACATCAGACTCTAGGCGAATCACTTCTCTTTCAGTTTTTTCTAAATCTGTTTGAGTACGATTGTATTTAATATACTTGGGCACCATGACATACGTTCCGCTCACAACGATGATCAGAAAGAACAATACACCTGTAATTTTAGCAAATCCCACGAGGCTACAACCAATTGACTATTTATAAAGATAATATATTATAATTAACAACTATTTATTAACAACCCCCATTTCTTACGATTTACGTAATATCACGAAAAAAGTCCCCCAATGTTTAAGGTTTTTTTTAAAAACATACTTTTAGCGCCACTGTTCATACTCGCTACAGGCTTAAATCTCTTTGCTATTGTACTTATTGTAAAAGACAAAAGCTTATCTTCGGATTCTGTGTGGTTTCTAGCTGGTTTTATCGCTGGTTTTATCACTTTTAAATTTCTTTGTCGATTCGAAGTTATTTATGTCTTCGGCCATGAAATGGCTCACTGGTTAGCCGCCAAGATCTGTCGTAAGAAAACGGGTAAGTTTAGTTTTGGTTTCAAGTCAGGCTCTGTTGAAGTCGAAAAACCAAATACCTTTGTCATGTTAGCACCTTATTTTTTCCCAACGCTAACAGTGGCCCTTCTACCTTTATTTTTTCTTTTACCCCTTCTTAAACACCAAGATCAAGCCAGCATTGTTTTTACATTTATAATCGGAAGTTCATTCGCACACCACATCTACATGAATGCTCGTTTGATAATCAAAACTAAGCAGAGTGATTTTGATAAACCTGGCCATTTTTTCTCAGCCACCTTATTGGCCTACATAAATACTTTTATCGTCTTTTGTATCTTTGTATTTTTCACTCCTTCCTTTACGAACATCAACACTTATTTCGTCGCTGCAAGCTCAGCATACGAGAATTTTACTCAACTGATCTCCTCTATTCGTGGATGAATTAATAAAATTTTAATCCCGAAACCTTTTTTTCCTTCGTTCTAGCTCATAGCTTATAGAAATAGTGTAGGAAAGTAACGTGAAATTTATTCTAACTTGTAAACATTGCCTTTATCAAATTACATTAGATTCTGCTGAAATCAACGAGCAGTATCCATGCCTTAATTGTCAAAGTGAAATACAAATACGCCCCGACAGCATGGCCGAGGGTGTTGACTTAAATGAAGACCTAACGACTGTTTATGAAATCAACGATGATGGTTTCAGTAAACTTTTCGTTAGTTTTGACAAGAATGAAGGTCAGCTCTTTTTAACTCGAGTGTTTGATAAAAGTTTTTACTCTGCAGTAAGTTCGCCAAATGATGTAAAAGACATTATGGAAGCCAGTTCAACTAATGCTTCAGATAATCACTTAGCAATTTTACACTCTGCATATTTTGATCAATACCTCTATCAAGTCATGCCCTACATGAAGCTCGAATCAATTGAAGAGATCATCGATAATGATTTTTTATGGAGTCCCCTTCAATCTTTAGACCTATGCTATGATATTTTAGAGTCCTTAGACCACGCATATTCAATTACTGGCAGCGGACACTTTAACCTCACTCCCCATAATATATTCATTGATAATGATGGTTTAGTAAAATTCTTTGATTTCTCTTTAGCTCCGCAATTGCTACAGGACTCTAGATTTGCCTCATGCGGGTTTAATATTTTTGACATCTACTACACTAGTCCAGAACTCGTCCAAGGCCTACACTACCCCGACCAGAGTAGCGACCTCTACTCCCTTGGTCATTGTATCTACTACATGGTAACGGGACTCACCCCTTTGGGGCCGGCTGAAGATAAAAGCGAAATCCTTAAACAAGAACTCACCTTTCCAAATACAACCTTAGAGTTGTTAGATGAAGAATTCCTGCAAATCATCAAAAACATCACACATAAAGAACGAAACCATCGCTTTCAGTCCTACCGGCAACTCATTAATGCCATTGACCAGTACTATAACTCTATTGGCCATGTAAGACTCAAACAAATGGAAGGCGAAAAAACACTTCTTTATCAATCACAGCATTTTATTCAGCACGTTTTACCACAAGTCAAAAAGAAGCCTAAATCACTAACTATCAAAAGTAAGGCGAACTACAACTCTGAGATTATAAGGCAAAAAATCTCAACCCAGGCTTACTTACCAAAAGAGTTTAAAACAAAAATAATCCACCCTCATCAAACCAAAAAAAGACGCCTGCAACAACGGCCTCATAGCCAAATGCTCAATCGCTCAAAAACTGCCGGTAAGGCAAAAAAGAGACGCTCACTTTTAACTTACATCATTGTAGCGGCAGCAGTACTCACCATCTGTGCATTTTTACTTATTCATGAAACTAAGCAAATCCCCCCTTACACACCTTTAAATTCTAAACCTATAATTATTTCTCAAAACTCAAATGAAAACCAAGCCAAAACTAATGCGTCAGTTGATGATATTAAAAATGGTAACACCAATCTACAAGTACGACCCAAAGAAAGCTCAGTTAATTTTTCATTTTACAAAGAAGAATTGAATAAAGAGCTCCCTAACTTTGATAAAATCCTCCAACAGATGACCCATGATTTACAGGTGGCGTCAGAAGACGACGCTCAAAAATTAATGCTCATACAAAAAACAAGTCACCAGAGATTGAACGAACAGAAAAAAAGAGTCCTCAATCGACTTGAATCTAAAACTTTACCCCTAATCAAGGAAAACAAAAAATCAGCCGCTATAAAAATTGTCGACAACTATTCCGATTATCTCGCTCAAAAAACATCTTTGGAACGTCAACAAATATCAAATAATATTCAAAAAGCACAACCCAATTTAGAAACTCCAAAGGAAGATAAACTTCAGCTTCTTGCCCTACAATTAGTCAATAATGATATTGCAGGTGCAATAAAGACATCTGCCAAATTAAAGATACCTGGCAAAGAAAAAACTCTTCAAAGCCTAAACAAATTAATTCAAGAGTCAAACAAGTCACATTTATTGAAAAGAATTTTTACTGCGATCCTAAGCTCGAATGACCCCATCATCCCGATCAATTACCAAGGGGGAATGATAGACGCTGAATTCAACTCCTATAATTTTGATGCTGAGCATATTTCCGTAAAGGTTTATCATGAAGCTAACAATCTAAATCTAAACATACCCTTTAAAAAACTTAATCCCCGCTATCTAGTCACATGGATTGAGCAAAATAATACCGACGAGCAAGCTTTCTTAAGGTTCATCTTTCTTTTACAAAACGACGATTATACCGAAGCGTATCGCTATCTAACTCCGTATCAAGGACCTCTCGCACAATCTCTAAAACCTCTCGTTCAACAACTGCTAAATTCTGAACTCGAAATGGCCTATGAGATCCTTTTTAAGAATTTTCACCAAAAGTTTGGTTCTGAAATTAATTTTTCAGGCTTTAGCATTGATAACCAAATAGCTTTAATAAAGTTAATCAAAGAACTTCAAAAACAATATCAACTAGCCGATTTCACACTAATAAAAAAGGATTTGATTGCCAAATACCTTACAGAGCTAGAATCAAAAACACTTCCTCCCATACAACATGAAATCATTGTCGGAAGTGACTCTCAGTTCAAACTCCCCCGATTAGCACTCGCATTAAATAATAAAAACACGACAATCAGGCTACTTCCAGGCATATATAAAACGCCAATAGTCATCAAGCAAAACAACATTCAGCTCATTGGGTGTAATGGTGTACAAATCCACACTGACATCCTAATCCAAGCAACAAACTGTGAACTCAAAAACTTAAATCTTCATTCCGGTAACATTATCATAGACCAAAATATCCAATCAATAAAAATATTAAATACAAATTTAAAAAATGGTAGCTTTAAACTCTCCCCTAATACTGAAAATATCGAAATCAACAACTGTATCTTCAATGGAATTAGTATTGCTGATTCCGCAAAAAAAATTAACATCCAGAATTCATTAATCTTCCCAAATAACAAACTAAAATCAAGTGTATCTGGTTCACCCAAAAGAACTCAATTTTTGAATTGTATCTTTATCGCAGATAACACTCCAATTTTTACAAATCTTCAAAAATATAATGATTTTAAATTACGTTATTGCTTATTTTCTAGCGATTACTACTTAGTTAAAGACCAACACCATAACATCGCTATACTTAATGAATTAAAGCCAATCTTCTCGCAAATAAATTTTTGCTTGAAAGATCAATCAAAATTTATGAATCAAAGACAAGGTGACTTCAGGTTAAGTCCAAAATCTCCTGGATATTTAAAAGGTTACCAAAGACTTTCTATTGGTGTTCAGATGAATGATACGCTTATTTTATTATACTGATATCAAACTTAATTCTAAAAATATGAGGTAAGTTATCATTAAAACGTCTATATTAATGTAATTAAAACATACATTATCAATTCTAATATTTTACAATTGTAGTAAAAATACATTGTATATTAAATAAATACACACATGAACTTCTCTCTCACCTGCTTAAGCTGTAATAGCAAAGTCAACATAGATGCTAATGCATCTGTTGACAGCTTGCGTTGTCCTAATTGTAATGATACAATTCAGCTTAGACGTGGACGTATGTCTGCAGGAAATACCATTCAAAAGAGGTATAAAGCATTATATAAAGTATCCGATGATGGCTTTAGCTCGTACTTTGCTTGTTTAGATACAAAATCAAATAAAATTAAACTACTCCGAGTTTTTGACAAAACCCTTACATACTCACTTCAACAACCTGAAGTTTTCCTCGAACTTGCACAAGATTTAAGTCCGCATGGAGGTAGTAGTCAACTCCCCATTCATAAATCGGCAATTGATGACGACTTTATTTACCAAGTCATGCCCTTTACAAAAATTGAAAGCCTTGAAAAACTCATCGATTCAGGCTACATATGGGATCCTATTCAAGCATTAGATCTTATATATGAGCTCTTACTCTCCTTAGATGAAGCCTATATTGCAACGCGCAGTGGACACTTTTCTTTAACGCCTAGAAACATCTTTATCGATGATAAAGGCAACCTTTTATATAACGATTTTGGTATTGCAGTTCATCTACTCCAAGATGTGAGGTTTGTAAAATCACAGATGCAAATCTTTGATATATATTATATAAGCCCTGAGATAACCTATAGCTCAAAATTTCCCAACGAAGCTTGTGATATCTATTCTTTAGGAATGCTTCTCTATTACTTAATCACGGGTATCACACCGCACAGCACACCTTCTGGAGAATTTAATCCTTCAGAATTAATCATCCCAAAACGCGTCGAAGTCGAACTTGATGAAGACTTCCTATTTATTCTCAAGAATATGTCAAAACGTGAACCGATACAGCGAATGAATTCATATCGTCAAGTCATGAAAATGATTGAAACTTATTATGAGAACATCGGGCACTCCTTGACTAAACAAATGTCAGGCACCAAAACTGAAATCTATGAGAAAAACGATTTTGTAAAACTAGTCAGCCCACATTTCAAAAATGTCAGCTCCGCTGCTTCAACTGCATTTAACCTCAAACCTTTATCCAAAGAAGTAATACAAGACAGAATCAAAACTTCTGTTGATATTGGTATCTCGAAAGATGTTCATGAAAAACTTAGCAATCCAAAGCGAGTCCATCGCAAAAGAACAAATACCGGGCTTCAAAAAGATCCACAAGCAAGTAATACTCAAAAAGAGTCCTCTCGAGAAAAACCATCAAGAAGTAAACGTAAAAATAAACATGAAGCACCTCCGGTCATTGAACAATCTATTCAGTCGACTAGCGAGATACGTCGAGCAACTCCTCGTCCAATAGCAAACAATAGAGCACGACGCACTCAACAGAAAAAGAAAGATAGCCCTGTAGCTGCCATCATATGTTCAATTATTTTTCTCCTAGCCATAATTTCAGGTGGTATATTCATTTATGCGAAACACTCAACAAAAAAACAAGAGCCAATTGTAGATACCCCCACTGCTGACGATAAATTGGCTAACACTGATAAGTTGGCCGACACAAAAGAAGAGGCAGTAACCGATAAATCTAATGATCTTAAGAATGAAAATGACACTAATAAGCCTGACTTGAAAATCACAGGTGCGAAGGAAGGCACTGACACAGCTTTAGCTGAAGAAACAAAAGAAGAGACAATAAAAGAGCCTGTCATTATTGACAGAACTTGGTACTCAGAAGCCTTGAAAGAAGCAGAGCCAGATTTTGCCTCTATAGGTGAAAAGTTTAACAATGACAAAAACAATGCTGCTGACGATCAAATAAACCTCATAAAATCCATTGATAATGACATTAAAGAAGCTAAAGAAAATGCCGTTAGACGTATTATCATTGAACTTAGAAGTGAAGTCAACACTCTAATGTTTAAAAAACAATACACTGATGCAATTGAGGTCTATAAAAACTATGATGGCTCTTTGGCTACAGAAAGCCTTGAAACACGTAACAGTCTCATGGAAAACTTAAAATCTATCATTAAAGATAAACTTGCATCAGGTGACACTGCCCTACCTCCTACTGTGACTGTAGAAAATTTAAAAGAACATGAACTTACTGAGCAGAAAGAATTCTTAGCTCAAGCTATTTATAAACTTGACACCATTCAAATTGATGGCCATTTACAGAGGCTTTCCGGATTAGCTAATATCGCTGAAATTAGAAAGCTTATTGAACTCATTAATCATGATCTCTTGAAGAATAGTATTTTAAATAATTTAGCGCTTTCCAATAATGAAGTATATGACTTACTAATCAACGGGAAAAATATCAAAGCAAAAGTTCTAAGTTGTGATTTAGATGAGAAAACAATTCAAATCTCTAGTTCCTTTCAAGGCAAGGTGCTCAAGCAAAGTGTAGATTTATCCAACTTTAATTTTGAAACTCAAATTAAATACCTGACTTTCGACTCGGAACAAGAAACAAAATTTGCACGCTTTTTATACTCTTTACTTAATGAAAATACAGTTGCTGCCGCTGCTCAACTAGAAACATATAAAGGCCCTCTAAATAAGGAATTAATAGAGCAAAGCCATAATGAAATTGACCGAGTAGTTGAGGCAAAATCTCTCGCCATTTTCAATCTATATAATATTACAAGTCTAGATACTATTTCACTCAACACCATTTCTGAAGATGACGCTATATGCCTACGCCTTCTCTTATCTAATTTAATTAAAGATTTTAAGAACTCACGTTATCTAAATAGCGATGACTCGATCATCTTGGCAGTTTACGACACATTAAAAAACTTGATTAAAATTGATTATAAAAATGATATTTTTGTCGGCCCCAATTCTCAGTCGAAATATCCAAACTTCGAGAGCCTAGTCATAGCAAATAATCGTACCATACGCCTCCTCCCAGGTTCATACAATGATAGTATTATTTTAAAAAATAAGAAGGTAAAACTCATTGGTGCCCTAGGCGTCAAACTACAGAACTCAATTGTTCTTAGTGGAGACGATCTTACCGTTAAAAACCTCACCTTTTATGATGGCGACATTAATATTGAAAGTGACTCTAGTAAAATCAATATTATCAACTGCTTCTTCCATAAAGGCGGTGTGAATTCAACTGGAAAATCTTCCGATATTCTTGTTCAAAATTCTTTTATAAGATACTTCAAATCAAACACCACCACACAAAAAGTAATCATCAATCACTCAACAATTTTTGCTAAAATAGACAAAACTGACCCCATACTCGTCAACCTCAATAAAGCGATTATTGAAGACTCAATCTTACACTCTGAAAAAGGGCCAATTATCAACTCATCGACAAAAAAAGCTAACGTGAAAATCAAATCGTCACTGCTCTCAAATACAGGCCCACTAGCTGTCATCAATAAACTTCAGATCTATTCATTAGATGAACTGGATGATCATATCTCAGATCTAAAGGACTGCCTTAAGGACAAAGCAGGCTTCAAAGATATCAAAAACCAAGATTATCGTATCAAAGACTTCTCCCCTGGCTTTAACGCTACGAGCGACAGTAAATCCATGGGTGCCTTCTTCAACGAAGTTCTACAGTTAAGAGACGATTTACGCTAAAACTAAACACCCTCCTCCCCCTAGAAGCGCGGGCATCCCTGCCCCCTTAATTGCTGGACTCAAGCCAGTCCCATAAGTCACGACGCATTCCGTACAAACAAAAAAATGCATCTAAGAAAACTTAGATGCAATGAAAATGCGGCTCGTAGTTCAAACTTTAGTTTAGAGTTCCCCACATACTAAAGAGACTGTGTGAAAAACACACTACAGAATGATTTATTCTGTTTAGCGCTTATGGGGATTATCCCCTACTTACCAATAGTTAATAAGTCATCAAATGTACAACAAGGAATGTATCGAAAAGAAGCCATTATTTATGATCCACAAAAAGATACTTATCTGTGCCCCCATAAAAGTACTTTAAAGAAAATTAGAACTACCTCTCAAAGGGGCCGATTATTTAATCAATATGCTAACAAAAATGCATGCGATACTTGTTCTATAAAGCACCGTTGTACGACAGCAAAAAAACGCATTTTATCACGTTGGGAGCATCAGCAATATCAAGAACGAGCAACACCAAGGATTCTCGAAAACAAAGTGATGATGGCTACACGTAAAGGAACAGTTGAGCACCCATATGGGACAATTAAAACTCAGTTTCTTACCAATGGTTTTTTAGTTCTCGGTAAGGAAATGGTCCTGGCTGAATGCTCACTTGCACATTTCGCTTATAATTTAAAACGAGTTTTAAAGATTATAAAATTTGATGATTTAATGCAAGCCCTTGACGAAAAGGTGGGTACATATTGCAAATGAATGGCCTTATCAAAGCATAATAAATAAGGTCATTTGTCCGTGAGGTGTATTTGTCCCCTTACGTACAGATATTTAGTTTTTCTGAGAGTTCAAGTCATTGACGATGGTTTCGTATTGTGAGTCCACCTTTGCGTCCGTATTGATGATTTGCTCTAAAACAAACCCTCGGTCTTTGTACTCCAAGATGATAGCTTCATATTCTTTGATTAACCGGGATGTATTTCCAATAACTTTGGCGATCTCATTGATATTCATGCCCTTCTTATAACAGATAAGAACCTGTTTAAATTTGCTGATATAACGCTGGATAGCCTGGAATGAATGATAAGTCTCACGACTTACTTGTTGAACGCTGAGTTTCTTTATGAAAAGTTTTTCAATTATAATTTTTTTGTGCGTGAGAGTTGGCCCCATATCATGTATTGAACCTCTTCGAGGTAAGACCTCATTGTGTTCCAGTTCCCATTCTTTAATATACTTACCCACAGTTGGTGGAGAGATCTTTAAAAGAATGGCTAATTCAACCGAGGTCATACAGCCACCTTGCTTATAACTTTGTTTGAGCACCCTTGCAACAGCTTCCTTTTTTATGTCTCTGAGCTTCTTACCGTCTTTGCGCTCTTGAATATCTTCTGCTCGTACTAAATCTAGGATAACACTCACTAAAGGTGTTTGATTGATCTTTTTTCCGTATGATTTAGTCGCATTTTTGTCAGTGGTCACCCATGGCGTCTGACCCTGTTTTAAATGAGAAGTTTCGGGATAGAATTTATTGACCATAGAGATAATAGTTGAGCTCAAAACTTGCCGAGTCCTCATTCCTCCCAGTTGCGGACACTCCTCTGAGAAAAAAGCTGTTAAAGCTCCAGCAAAAGTTTTATATTGTTGTGGT
The DNA here is from genome assembly GCF_000170755.1 of Lentisphaera araneosa HTCC2155. Lineage (NCBI taxonomy): Bacteria > Pseudomonadati > Lentisphaerota > Lentisphaeria > Lentisphaerales > Lentisphaeraceae > Lentisphaera > Lentisphaera araneosa. Next base: position 21,460 of record NZ_ABCK01000017.1, on the reverse strand, counting down.
CCGTAAGTTGCTTCATTCGCTGAAATATGCGTCTTCATGCTCTGCTCCATACGGGATTTGATAGATTTGTCTTGGTTCATCTAAAACTTCTCAAAATGAAATCGATTTTAAGCTGGGTGGTATAGACCTATCATAGGCGATTAAAAAATCAATAACCGATAAGTCCTTAATCATTCATTTATCCCCGCATTCCACCAACCTCCCCCTCCATTGAGGTGTTTTTTGAGAAGTGTGGCTGCATTGAGATTATGGAATTGCTTTCCATTCTCTTTTGTTTAGCCAGTTTTAATTTTTGATCTCTCTTGTCAAGAATCTGTTGCGTGAGACCATTAAGCCTGTCATGTGGAGCGATATAGTAAATAGAGCTGTGAAGCCTCTGGGTATTGTAATACTCAATATATTCGCCGATAAGACGCTTAGCATCAGCCATACTCAAAGGGCAATTAACTCTGATACATTCCTTTTTCAGAGAGCCGTGAAAACGCTCTTGCTTGCCATTACTTTGCGGATAATAAGGCGATGTGCTTGTATGTGAATATTCATTGCGGGTAATGAATTGTGAAAACTCCTTACATTTGTATTGTGAGCCGTTATCACTGATGCACCGTGGTCGAGCCTCAGGATAAAGTTCCTTAGCTTTTTGAAAAACGATATTAACATCTTGCACTTTCATACTTTCCCTTAATTCCCAGGCAATAATGGAGCGGCTATATCCATCGAGAATACTGATTAGATAATACACCGTATCACCAGCAGTGATGTTAGTAATATCGGAATGCCATTGTTCATGAGCCTTTAGCGGCTGTACAAAGCCTGTACCTTTTTTACTTTCTTTGGCGTTACGGTTTCTCATAACGCCAGCTTTGCTTAAGACCCTGTATACGGAAGATGGTTGAACGTAGGCAATATCCTGATCAATCATCATGTAAGCACAACGACGATAGCCATCCGAAGGGTGGCATAGATAGAAATCAATAATAGCCTCTTTCTCTTGATTCGTAATCATATTCGTCCGTATAAAGTTATCAGAGTATTTCCGAGGTTCTCCATGAGCTTGTTTCCAGTCATAAAACCTCCTTCGGCTAATGCCGATATATACTAGTAGGCGTTCTTCGCTTATTTTGCATTGAGCCTTCTTATCAGCTACGAAATCAACGATCTCATCGCGTAAATCAGGCTCAACCCAAAGTTTATTTAAAGTTCCCCAGCTTTTTTTTTGGCTTCGATCAGTTCGCTGGCAAGTTCTACGACGACTTGATCTTTTTGACGAATTTTTGACTCTAAAGTTTCAATCTTTTTCTTGACCGCTCGCGATTCCTTTGACGGTGTTAACGCTTCTGATCCATTGCTAAAGAGCTTACTTTGCCATTCATAGAAACGATTTGGGTTGATATCTAACTCTTCACAAATTACCGATACCTCGACTCCTTCGAGTAAATGACGTTTAACAGCTAACACTTTCTCTGCACTGCTAATATGGTTTCTTGCTTTTTCAGACATAGCTTATTCCTTGCTTATTTTCTTGTTTTATTATAAGCTGAAAATCTGACATCCAAAATTGCGAACCTTTAAGTGAGGCAGGACAGATTCGACAGTAGTGAGTCTTTTTTTTCGCCAACTTCCTTATAGTATTCATCTCCTGTAAGCAGGATTTCATCCAGACGATGTTTGAACATATCTTTATTCTTAAACTCGTCGTAAATCTTAAGGAATGTCTTCACGCCGCGTTGTGAGATTCCTGCAACTACCGCGATTTCATGGTCAGTGAAGCTCTTCCCTACCCGTAAGTAAACCGCAACTTTAAACTTTTGAAGGTAACTCTCAACGGCGCCCATCGAATGTTTTGTAGCACTCGCAACTTCAACTTCTTCTTTGCCTTCCACCCAATGACGAATGACCAATTCACGGTGTGTAACTCCAGGACCAATATCTTTTTGTTGGCCACGCGTCGGAATGACAATACCTTCCTCTTGTAAGTGTTTGATATCACATCGGATCGTTTTTGTATCGCACATCAACAGCTTGGCCAAATCCTCCTGGCTTAATAGACCTCCTTGATCGCGAGCCTCTTCGCTCAAACGTATTAATCTACGCTGACGGCGAACAACTTGCCGTTGTTTATTTTTTCTATTGGGCAACTCTTCTTCGTCAAAATCACTGAATACACTTAGAGTGACGCTTATCATTTCACAGTCTTTGAGTGCCTTACCTGCACCTTCCTTGGTCGAGACGCAGTTGTACTTGAGTTGACCTTCTTTAAGTTCCTTTTGGCTATAGGAAAAATAGACCTCATCTATCATGCGAACCAGTTCTTTGGCTTCCCAGGGACTTAGGCCCGCTCCATGAACCGCCAAGTGACTCATTTGCTGGTTCATTGTTTTTAAAGATAAGCGACGACTTTGATTTTCTTGAGAGTTCGCTATTTGTATACTCATGGTGTAGTGCTCCTTATTTTTTGCTTTTTGGTAGAACAATTTATAAGGGGACACTACACTTTTTTAGTATCTAGCGATACTTACCGGACAAATGACTGAATCGTAAATACATTACCTTCGCTTTGGAGGTCATTTTTGATAAATGTAAAACACAATTAATTTGCTTTACAAAATTTAGCTGGAAATAGAGTACGACGCTTGTTTTTCACACAGCCTCTAAAGCGTGGACTACATGCCTTTTACAAAGCACGTCAGTTCTAGAAAATCAGACCAAAAAAAAAGAGAGTCCGAAGACTCTCTTTTTTTTATAAATAACTGAAAAAGATCAGATTATTTACCGGACATAACACCGTGAGTTCTGAAAGCACGAGTAAGTGCGAATTCACCGAGCTTGTGACCAACCATATTGTCAGTTACAAAAACGGGAATAAACTCTTTACCGTTGTGTACTTCGAAATTCAAACCTACGAAAGTAGGAAGAATCATAGAACGGCGCGACCAAGTTTTAATGGCCTTGTGGTCACCTGAAGCAGTAGCTTTTTCAACTTTTGCTGCGAGGTGTGCATCCACAAATGGACCTTTTTTAATTGAACGTGGCATAAGTTATTTCTTCCTTTTTTCGATAATGAATTTAGAAGAGTTCTTACGAGGGTTACGAGTTTTGAAACCCTTCGAAAGTTGACCCCAAGGTGATACTGGGTGAGAACCACCAGAAGTACGACCTTCACCACCACCCATTGGGTGATCGACCGGGTTCATCGCTACACCGCGAACGTGAGGACGCTTACCTTGGAAACGCTTCTTACCAGCTTTACCAATTTTAGCTTTACGATGATCCGCATTACCAACAACGCCGATTGTAGCCATGCAGTTGAGGTTAACGAGACGAACTTCGCCAGAAGGAAGTTTGATCTGAGCAAAGTCAGTTTCTTTAGCACGCAAGATGGCCTCTTGACCAGCTGAACGAACCATTACTGCACCTTTACCAGGCTCAAGCTCAAGATTGTGAATAACAACACCCACTGGGATATCTTTGATTTTAAGCGCGTTACCAGGCTTAAATTCAGCTTTTTCACCACTCATTACTGTGTCGCCTTTTTCAAGACCAACAGGAGCGAGGATGTAGCGCTTTTCACCATCTGCATAGTGAAGAAGTGCGATATTCGCAGTACGGTTTGGATCGTATTCGATCTCTGCAACTTTAGCTGGGACACCAACTTTGTTACGTTTGAAGTCGATAGTACGGTACTTACGCTTAACACCACCACCACGGAAACGAGTAGTAATACGACCAGCGTTATTACGACCACCAGTGCTCTTCTTACCTTTAGTAAGTGATCTTTCTGAGTTTGAGCGAGTAATAGTCTCGTCAATTACAGTCACCATATTACGGAGAGAAGGTGTTGTCGGTTTATATGTTTTAATAGCCATGTTTCACTGTCTCCTAGTAGAGGTTAATAATCTCACCAGACTTAAGAGTAACGATCGCTTTCTTCCAGTTGGCTTTTTTACCAGCCATGGCAGTGCGCTGACGCTTCTTCTTACCAGTGTAGTTCATAGTGTTGACAGATTGTACTTTCACATTGAAGATCTTTTGAACTGCGTTAGCAATCTCGATCTTGTTAGCGCTTGAAGCTACTTTGAAAGTGTACTTGTTTTGATCTTCCATTGCAGCGGAAGACTTCTCAGTGAGAACAACAGTTTTAATTACTTTATAATTGCTCATCTTAAGCCTCCGCAGAAATACGTTGACCAACCTGCTCGAGAGCAGCTTTGGTGATGATTACTTTCTTACCAGAAAGGATATCGTAAGCATTAACTTCTGAAGCCGTCATAACAAGAGAAACGTTGTTGAAAGACTTTGCAGTATTTTCAAGATTCTCAATGTTTTCAGTAAGGTCATCGCTAAGGATGATTACTGGACGATCAGCAGCATTAACGCTTTCGAGGAAAGCAATAGCAGTTTTAGTTGAAGGTTTTTCAAATGCGAATGAGTCAACTACGATAAGTTCTTCAGCTTGGATACGCTCAGCGAGTGCGCGACGTACAGCTAAACGACGAACTTTCTTGTTAACATTTTTTGCATAAGAACGAGGCTTAGGGCCGAAAGCTACACCACCACCAGTCCAAATAGGAGAGCGTGTTGAGCCAGCACGAGCATTACCCGTACCTTTTTGACGCCAAGGCTTTCTTCCGCCACCACGCTTTTCAGAACGAGTTTTAGTATTAGCACTACCTGAACGAAGGCTTGCGAGGAAAGCTACAACAGATTCGTGTACAGCTTGCTCACCTTTTTCGAATTCAAGCCACTTGGAATTGATTTCTAATTCACCGGAAGCTTGACCCTTTGAGTCTACAGTATTTACTTTAGTCATGATTCAATACTCCGATTACTTCTTGATTGCTTTCTTAACAACGACAACGCCGCCATTAAAACCAGGAACAGCACCTTTCACCATAAGGATGTTTTCTTCAGGACGAACCTGAATAACTTTTAAACCTTGTGAAGTACGCTGAACACTACCCATGTGACCAGGCATTTTTTTGCCTTTAAATACACGTCCGGGCCAGTTACACATACCAATGGAACCACCTTTACGTTCCCAGTCACCACCGTGAGATGCACGACCGCCACCGAAGTTCCAACGTTTTACAACGCCCTGGAAACCACGACCTTTAGTCGTACCGATAACATCAACGTATGCAATATCGCTGAATTCTTCGACAGTGAGAACTGAACCGACTTCTTTATCAGAATCAGCTTCGAGGCGGATTTCTTTGATAAGAGCAGGAGGGTTCTCTTGATTGTTAGATTTAGCAAGATGTCCGAGAACAGCTTTAGATACATTCTTAGCGCGCTTAGAACCGAAACCGATTTGAAGTGCTGAGTAAGAATCTTTGTCGTTAGTTTTAACGTCGAGTACTGGGCAAGGACCAGCTTCAATAACTGTAACAGGAACGAGGCGACCTTTATCGTCGTATACCTGAGTCATACCCAATTTTTTACCAATAATACCAGTCATAACAAACTCCTATTATATCTTAACTGCGATGTCTACACCAGCGGGGAGGTTGAGCTTCTTGAGCTCGTCTACGCATTTGGGTGTAGGCTCCACAATGTCAAGAAGACGCTTGTGAGTTCTGATTTCGAATTGATCCATTGCCTTTTTGTTCACGTGGGGAGAGCGGTTTACAGTGAAACGCTCAACTCTTGTGGGCAGAGGAATAGGACCGGCAACACGAGCACCAGCACGTTTTACAGTCTTGACGATATCTGAAGCAGATGTATCAAGCACGGCGTGGTCGTAAGATTGCAATCTTATTCTAATGGTTTGCTTAGCCATATGTTTTTACCTTACTTATTAAGTTAAGTTATTATTATTAATTTTCTGCTACCTCAGTGAAGTGCGAAAGCTCAATCGACGCAGAAGCGCGACCTTTAGTGAGCGAACGCAAGTCCGTGGTGTAACGGAAAAGCTTTGCTAGCGGAACGTGAGCTGAAACTTTCGAGAAGTTACCAACACTTTCCATGTTGAGTACTGAACCTCGTCGAGATGAAATATCGCCAATGACATCGCCAGTATTTTCTTCGGGCGTATCAATTTCCAGTTTCATCATCGGTTCGAGTTTAACAAGTTTCGCCTTGAGAGCTGCATTGCGAAGAGCAATTGAAGCGGCGGCTTTGAATGCAATGTCGCTGGAATCAGTCGAATGATGAGCTGCTCCAACTACAGAAACTTTCGTATCCGTCAAGGGGTAACCGTGTTCAACACCGGTTCGAGAAGATTCGTTTATACCCTCAATTATAGAATTTTCAAGCTCTTCTGGAATAATTCCCGGAGAAAGTCTGTTGTCAAGCACAAAACCTTTGCCTCTTTCGAGGGGTTCGACTCGGAGTGAAACTTCGGCAAATAGATTACCATTAGGCGTTTCACGAACGAAGGTTTCGGTATAGTCGGCTGAATCCACTACGGCTTCACGATAGGAACTTGTGGATTACCAGTATTTGCATTGACTTTGAATTCTCGATGAGACGATCCGCAATAATCTCTAAGTGAAGTTCACCCATGCCAGAAATAAGAGTTTGGGCGGTCTCTTCATTGAAAGAAATATTGAAAGTAGGATCTTCGTCTGAAAGAGCTTTAAGCGCGACTTCGAGCTTATCTTTTTCAGAGCTCGATTTTGGCTCGATGACCATGGAGATCACCGTATCAGGGAAAGTCATTTCTTCGAGCACACAAGGGAAGTCTTTCGTGGAAAGAGTATCACCCGTTGTACAAAAACGCGCTCCGACAATAGCGACGATATCACCGGCTTGAGCCGTCTTGATATCTTCTTGTGAATTGGCGTGCATTTGTAGAAGACGAGATACTTTCTCATTTTTGTTATTACGGAAATTCTCTACCTTGTCACCCTTTGAGAGTGTACCAGAATAAATTCGTGCGTAAGTGATGCGACCCACATAGGGATCCGTCATGATTTTAAAAACGAGGGCTACGAGTGGGCCCTTAGGATTTGCTGAAACAATGACCGCTTCATCCTTTTTAGGATCGAGACCTTCTTTATCGGGAAGCTCATTGGGCGCAGGCAAAATTGCGAGAACCGCATCGAGAAGACTTTGCACACCCTTGTTCTTAAATGCCGTACCGCATAAAACGGGAACGACTTCATTTTTAATTGTATGTTCACGTAAAACTGAAATGATGAGTTCTTCGGGGATCGCTTGTTCTTCGAGGTAGAGCTCAGCAATCTCATCGCTAAACTCGGAAAGAGAATCAATCATTTCAGTACGTGCAAACTCAGCATCTTCTGCTAAGTCAGCGGGGATTTCTGATTCAACAACTTCTTCACCTTTCTCACCATTATAGGAGAAGGCTTTCATCTTGATTAAATCAACAATCCCGGAAAATTCTGCTTCAGCGCCAATTGGCAACTGAATCGGAACGGCATTGGCTTCTAGTTTGCTGCGAAGTTCGCTAACAACATTTGCGAAGTCCGCACCAATGCGGTCCATTTTATTTACAAAAGCAATTGTGGGAACGTTATATTTACGCGCTTGACGCCAGACAGTCTCAGATTGGGGCTGAACTGCGCCAACGGCACAGTAGACGGCAACTGCGCCATCTAAAACGCGAAGAGCACGTTCAACTTCCACTGTGAAGTCAACGTGCCCAGGGGTGTCGATAATATTGATCTTGTGATCATTCCAAAAGCAGGTCGTGGCGGCCGAGGTAATCGTAATTCCGCGCTCTTGTTCCTGCTGCATCCAGTCCATCGTGGTATTACCATCGTGAACTTCACCGATTTTATAATTCTTACCGGTGTAAAATAGAACTCTCTCTGTGGTGGTTGTTTTACCAGCATCAATGTGAGCCATGATGCCGATATTTCGAACCTTGGAAAGAGAGTTAATACTACTTGACTTAGTGCCGCTCATATGCAACTCACTGTTCTAAGGTTCGATCTATAGTCTACAGACTACCAGCGGTAGTGAGCAAAAGCCTTGTTGGCTGCTGCCATGCGGTGAACTTCATCTTTCTTCTTAACAGCACTACCAGTGTTGTTGAAAGCATCGATGATTTCAGACGCAAGTGCTTGATCCATTGGCTTACCCTTTTTGTTTTGGGCAAACGTGATCATCCAACGCATAGCGAGTGATACTTGGCGATCAGGAGCAACTTCTACAGGTACTTGGTAGTTAGCACCACCGACACGGCGACTTTTCACCATTACTTGTGGCTTGATATTTTCTACTGCGCCGAAGAAAACTTCGATTGCATCAGAATCTTTGATTTTTGAAGTTACAGTAGCTAAAGCTTTGTAAACAACAGCTTGAGCCGTTGATTTCTTACCGTCTTGCATCACCATGTTGATGAGGCGAGAAAGAAGCTCACTATTGTATTTTGCGTCAGGAGTTACAGGACGCTTAGGTGCACGATTTTTTCTCATTAATCTTATCCTTTCTTAGGCTTCTTAGCGCCGTATTTAGAACGACCTTGGCCACGCTTGTCTACACCGAGGCAGTCAAGAGCACCACGAACAACGTGATAACGTACACCTGGAAGGTCACGAACACGGCCACCGCGAACAAGTACAACGCTGTGTTCTTGGAGGTTGTGGCCTTCGCCACCGATGTATGCTGAAACTTCTTCACCATTAGTGAGACGTACACGAGCTACTTTACGTAAAGCCGAGTTTGGCTTCTTAGGCGTTCTGGTCATAACCTGAACGCAAACTCCCCTACGCTGAGGGCAGTTGTCAAGAGCGCGTGAAGTACTTTTAGTAACTTTACGTTTACGCCCTTTTCTTACAAGTTGGTTAATAGTAGGCATTAACAATTCCTTAATTCGTATTTAAACTTATTTTTCAAAAAAAAGTTCGATAGGTTAGCGTAGGTGTCGGCTTTTGCAAGCCGACTCCCATAATTTATTAGTCGAGGCTGAGCATCTCGTTTGTTGACTGTAAAAGGCTGAACTCGTCGTCGGCGTCTTCGTCAATATCAGCGACGATTTCAACATGACCAACTTTAACAACTTTAATGTCGCGAGCTTGCTCAATACCAGTGCCAGCTGGAATGAGGTGACCCATGATTACATTTTCTTTAAAGCCTTCGAGAGTATCCACTTTACCGAGAGTTGCTGCATCAGTTAAGATACGAGTTGTATCCTGGAAGGATGCTGCAGAAATGAAACTATCGGTTTCGAGAGATGCTTTGGTAACACCGAGTAATACCGGTACACCTTCAGCAGGCTGTCCACCTTCGGCAAGAACGCGCTCGTTCTCTTTTTCGAAAGCTTTCTTATCAACCTGTTCACCAGCGAGGAAAGCAGTACTACCAGAATCGGCAATACGGATTTTTCTAAGCATTTGACGAACGACAATTTCAACGTGTTTGTCATTGATCTCAACACCTTGAGTACGGTATACATCTTGAACTTCGTTAACGAGGTATTCCTGAAGTTCTTGAGCACCACATACTTCAAGCATATCTTGCAGCACAGGAGAACCATCAGTGATAGTTGAACCTTTGCGTACAAATTCACCATTGTGAACGATGATACGTTTAGTAGTTGGAATCAATATAGATTCTGAAAGATTATTTTCTGGATCGTTAAGCGTAAGCTGCTGCTTACCTTTGCTAACGCGACCGAACTCGATGTAACCATCGATTGGTGCGATAACAGCTGGATTCTTTGGAAGACGAGCTTCAAAGATTTCAGCAACACGTGGTAAACCACCAGTAATATCTTTCGTTTTTGCTGATTGACGTGGGATTTTAGCAAGTACTTCACCAGCTACAACATCAAAACCTTCTTCAACGATAATGTGTGCACCGTTAGGCATTGAGTAGTGAGCGAGCATATTGCCTTCCGCGTCAACAATAGATAATTGTGGGTGAAGGTCATCACGGTGTTCAAGAACAACGTTTTCTTCTTCACCAGAAGCCGCGTTAATTTCGCGCTTCAAAGTTACACCGTCAACGAGGTCAATGAAGTGTACGCGACCTTTAGTTTCAGTGATAATCGGAACATTGTACGGGTCCCACTGAGCGATCATTTCGTCAACTTTAACCGAATCACCCTCTTTCTTGAATACTTGTGTACCAGGGACGAGTTGGTGCTCTTCTTCATAAACGCCGTTTGCATTAACAATGGCAAGTTTACCATTTTTATTAACGACAACGTGGCTACCATCTTCTTGGCCGACCAAACGCGCGTCAATATAGGTAACAGTACCAGCAGACTTAGGCTTAATCATGGGTTGCTTATAGGCAGTCGATGCTGTACCACCAACGTGGAATGTACGCATAGTAAGCTGTGTACCAGGCTCACCAATTGATTGCGCTGCGATAATACCAACTGCATCACCTTTCTGAGCAATGTTAGTGCTAGCAAGAAGGATACCATAACATTTTGAGCAAACACCACGATCAGATTCACAAGTCAGTACTGAACGAATTCTAACTTCTTCAATACCGCGGTCTTCGAGGTCTTTAGCAATGTGCTTATCAATAACTTCACCAGATTTAACTATGAAAGCGTCTTTGTCACCTTCAGCGAGTGGGTCGTGAATATCATCTACAGATACGCGACCTACGATACGGTCAATGAGAGAAATCTTCACTTCATCACCTACGCGAATTGCAGCAACTTGGATACCTTTAGCAGTACCACAGTCTTCTTCGGAGATAACAACATCTTGAGATACGTCAACAAGCTTACGAGTCATGTAACCCGAGTCCGCAGTTTTAAGTGCAGTATCGGCAAGACCTTTACGAGCACCGTGAGATGAGATAAAGTATTCGAGTACAGTTAAACCTTCACGGAAACTTGAAAGAATTGGACGTTCAATAATTTCACCTGATGGTTTAGCCATAAGACCACGCATACCTGCGAGCTGACGGATTTGGTCTTTAGAACCACGAGCACCTGAATCCATCATTGCGAATACAGAGTTAATCTCGTCTTGACCATTATTAAGTTCGATAGTTTGGAAAAGCTTTTTCGCAACTATTGAGTTACAGTGCGTCCAAATATCAATAATTTTGTTGTAGCGTTCGTTATTGGTGATAACACCTTTTTTATACTGCTGACGTACTTCTTCAACTTCAGCCATTGCTTCGTCAACCATGCCCTGCTTTTCATCAGGAATAATCATGTCATCTGTAGCTACAGAGAAACCAGATTTAGTTGCGTAAGCGAAACCGTTCTTTTTGAGCTCGTCAATAACTTCTACAGTTTTTGCACGACCAATGATTTCGAAAGCGTCGTTAATCATGTCGGAAAGAGTTTTCTTAGTAACAGTTTTATTGAGGAAACCAAGTTTGTCATCCCAGATTTGGTGGAAGACACAACGACCAGGAGTTGTAACGAGGAATTTAAGATCCTTGTCACCCCAAGTAGTTTCAGTACCAAAATCAGGGTTTTTGTACTTGATAATCTCATGTAATTTGACGCTACCTTTTTCAAGTGCCCAAAGAACATCACTAAATTTATCGAAGTATTTAACTGTTCTCATGTCACCGAGGAACTCGTCAAAAATTCTCTTTTCTTTCTTAGTGTGCTTAGGCGCTGCGTAATAAGCTTTAGCTGCTGCATCAAACTCACGTAAGTGATTGGCGCGCATCTCTGCTGCTTTTGATAAGTAAGAAACGTAGTAGCAACCAAGAGTCATATCTTGAGTTGGCGTACAGAGTGGCTTACCATTGGCAGGGGAAAGAATATTATTAGGAGAAAGAAGCAAGAGTTTACACTCGAGCTGAGCTTCGTTTGAAAGCGGTACGTGTACAGCCATCTGGTCACCATCGAAGTCGGCATTATATGCAGTACAAACGAGTGGGTGAATACGAAGTGCTTTACCTTCGATCAACACAGGGTCAAAAGCCTGGATAGAAAGTCTGTGAAGAGTAGGAGCACGGTTAAGCATAACTGGGTGACCTTTCGTCACTGACTCAAGTACATCCCATACTTCAGGAGCACCGCGCTCAATCATTTTCTTCGCTGCACGTACTGTGTGTGCTACGCCATTGTCTTTCAACTTACGGATAATGAAGGGCTCAAAAAGAACCATAGCCATTTGCTTAGGAATACCACACTGGTGGAGTTTAAGCTCAGGACCAACAACAATTACAGAACGGCCAGAGTAGTCAACACGCTTACCAAGTAAGTTCTGACGGAAACGACCTTGCTTACCTTTAAGCATATCTGAAAGCGATTTAAGCTGACGGTTAGAAGCACCTGTTACAGCACGACCATGACGACCATTATCAAGGAGTGAGTCAACCGCTTCTTGTAACATGCGCTTCTCATTACGAACGATAACGTCCGGAGTACGCAAGTGAAGAAGATTCTTCAAACGGTTATTACGGTTGATAACACGACGGTAAAGGTCATTCAAGTCAGATGTCGCAAAACGACCACCATCGAGTGGCACGAGAGGACGTAAATCTGGTGGGATTACTGGGAGTGTTTCAATGATCATCCACTCAGGACGTGAGTTGTTTGCAATGAAACCTTCCATGAGACGCATACGCTTAGCAATCTTTTTGTGATTAGCTTTTGAGCGAGTCGCAGCCATTTCACCCTTAAGTTGCTCGAGGAGATCTTCTGGAACGATTTGTGAAAGAAGTTCTTTGACTGCAGATGCACCCATTGAAGCTTCGAAATCATCGCCGTAAAGCTCTTTACTTTCGCGGTATTCCGCATCAGTAAGAATTTGCTTTGGAAGAAGTGGCGTATCGCCAGGATTAGTTACAATGTAATCCTCGTAATAAATGATTTTCTCGAGGTTACGTGCAGTCATATCGAGAACCATACCAAGACGTGAAGGCATACATTTGAAGAACCAAATGTGTGTTACAGGCACAGCGAGATCGATGTGACCCATACGCTCACGACGAACGCGAGCCTTAGTGACTTCAACGCCACAACGGTCACAAATAATGCCCTTGTGTTTGATACGTTTAAATTTACCGCATGAACATTCCCAGTCCTTAGTTGGACCAAAAATCTTTTCGCAGAACAAACCGCCCTTTTCAGGCTTGAATGTTCTGTAGTTAATTGTCTCAGGGTTTTTTACTTCGCCTTTACTCCAGGAAGTAATGGTGTCCGGATTAGCCAAGTTGATTGTCACCTGGGAGAAATTGGTACCACCACGTGATCCGGCATCAGCGAATAATTTCCTACGAATATCGTTTTCCATATTATTTCCTATTCCTTTCTAAGACGAATATCAAGACAGAGACTCATCATCTCTTTCATCAATACATTAAATGATTCCGGCAAGCCGGCTACTAAACTATTGTCACCGCGAACAATTGACTCATAGATACGAGTTCTACCTTCAACGTCATCGGATTTAACTGTGAGCATTTCCTGAAGTGTGTAAGCGGCACCGTAAGCTTCGAGTGCCCATACTTCCATCTCACCGAAACGCTGACCACCGTGCTGTGCTTTACCACCAAGAGGCTGTTGTGTAACGAGCGAGTAAGGACCAACCGCACGTGCGTGAATTTTGTTAACCACAAGGTGATCAAGCTTAAGCATGTAGATCATACCGACAGTAATACGTTGGTCGAAAGAATCACCTGTACGACCATCATAGAGACGTGCCTTACCATCGCGATCGTAACCAACTTCTTCTAGCATGTCGTTGATTATAGACTCTGGGCAACCATCGAATACTGGAGTAGCAATTTTGATACCCATACGATTAGCAGCCATACCTAAGTGAGTCTCGAGGATCTGACCAACGTTCATACGTGATGGTACACCGAGCGGGTTAAGTATGATGTCAACAACTGTACCGTCTTTCATAAATGGTAGGTCAGACTTTGGTACGATATTAGAAATAATACCTTTGTTACCGTGACGACCGGCCATTTTATCACCTACAGAGATCTTACGCTTAGAAGCGATGTAGACTTTTACTGACTTTATAACACCGCGCTCTTGACTGTTTTCGTCAGCGAGTTGATCGATTTTCTCTGAGTTACGGAGACGAATGTCGTTGAGACGTGGTTTGAAGTTACCCATAACTTCGTCGATCTGAGCTTTTGCAGGTGAGTCAACCATTGTGTAGTTGTCATGCTGAGCAGAAAGTTTTCTAAGAAGAACTTTCGTGATCTTACGATTAGCTGGGACAATAATTGTTTCTTTGCCATCTTTAGAGACGATGTCGTTTGAAAGCTTAGAACCTAAGAGGATTGCACCGAGTTTCTCAGCGAGATCTTCGAGGAACTCATTGTACTGAACTTTGTATTCAGCATCAATTTCTTTACGCTTACGCTTAAGATCACTCTTAGTTACAGCCGCTTTAGTTGGATCGATTTTGCGGTCTACGCGAATATCCATCACGATACCAGAAGTACTAGAAGCAACATAGAGTGAAGAATCTTTCACATCGGCAGCTTTGTCACCGAAAATTGCACGGAGAAGACGTTCTTCAGGAGCAAGTTCAGTTTCTGACTTAGGAGTAATTTTACCTACGAGGATATCACCAGGTCCAACTTCAGAACCAAGACGGATAACACCTTCTGGACCGAGGTTGCGGAGCGCTTCTTCACCAACATTTGGTGTGTCGCGAGTGATTTCTTCTGGGCCCAACTTAGTATCACGTGCTTGAATACTCGCTTCAGCAATGTGAATAGAAGTGAACACGTCATCTTGAACTAGACGTTCAGAGATAATGATCGCATCCTCAAAGTTGTAACCACACCAAGGCATGAAGGCAACGAGTACGTTTTGACCGAGAGCAAGCTCACCGTTATCAGTACCGAAACCATCAGCAATTACATCGCCAGCTTTAACGACGTCGCCAGCTTTAACAAGTGGCTTTTGGTTCATACAAGTTGAAGAGTTTGATCTCATGAACTTGTAGAGGTTATAAATATTTTCAGGCTTAAGGTCTTCTTCGTCTTTTAAAACGCCATCTTTAGTGATGATGATTTTATCAGACACAGAACTCGCAACAATACCATCAGCCTTAGCGGTAAGTACGGCTCTAGAACCTTTAGCAACCAATGCTTCCATGCCTGTACCAACGAGTGGTGAATCTGGCTTGAGGAGTGGCACGGCTTGACGTTGCATGTTTGACCCCATGAGTGCGCGGTTCGCATCATCGTGTTCAATGAAGGGGATACAACCTGTAGCAGGAGAGATCAACTGCTTTGGACTAACGTCCATGTGAGTAATTTTATCTTTCTCAACTTCGACTGAGTCACCATCTGTACGAGCGAGTACGTATGCTTCGGCAACTGTGTTGTCATCATTGAGTACTGTATTTGCCTGAGCAACTACGAAATCTTCTTCAATATCGCCCGTTACGTATTCGATCTCTTCAGTCACTTTACCGTCAACGAATTTGCGGTAAGGAGTTTCTAGGAAACCGTAAGGGTTGATTTTTGCGTAACACGCAAGTGAAGAAATAAGACCAATATTTGGTCCCTCTGGAGTCTCAATAGGACAAATTCTACCGTAGTGAGAAGAGTGAACATCTCGAACTTCGAAGCCAGCACGTTCACGACTTAATCCACCTGGACCTAATGCAGAAAGACGACGCTTTGCAGTAAGTTCTGAGAGTGGGTTAGTTTGATCCATGAACTGAGAAAGTTGTGAACGACCAAAAAAGTCGCGAACAACACTCTGAAGTGCTTTAGGATTGATAAGCTTAGAAGGCATAATGGCCGTGCTATTCTTATCATAAAGAGTCATACGCTCACGAATAAGGCGCTCTGTGCGGCTAAGTCCTGAACGGAATTGATTTTGTACGAGTTCACCAACACTACGAACACGACGGCTACCCAAGTGATCAATATCATCAACTCGCCCGTGAGTATTTTTGATTTTCATCAGAGTAATTGTAGCTGCAACCATGTCGGAAGGCGTTAATGTACGCTCCTCAGTCGGTAAAGGTAAATCTTTAGATTTGAACTGATCGCCATCAAAAGCATTGCGTAAACGCTGCTGAATCTTATAACGACCAACTTTGCCCAAGTCATAAGATTTGAGGTCAAAGAAAAGACGGTTGAGTAAACCTTGTGCATTCTCGATATTAGCTGGATCACCAGGACGCATTTTCTTGTAGATGTACTTAAGTGCATCTTCGCGATTAGTCGTAGGATCTTTTTCGAGGTTAGTGATGAAAGTCGTACCGAGCTCGTGAGTATCAACGATATCGAGCTTTTTAACGCCTGCATCTTTAACAAGGTCAAGAATTGAAGATGAAAGTGGCTCTAAAGTCTTAGCAATGAGCGTACCATTTTCATCTGTGATATCGTCAACGAGAATCTTTTCTGCAAGAGTACTTTCGTCTTTTGCGAGTGACGCAACAGTGACGTTTTGTACACCGTACACACAATCGAGAAGATCGTAATTGCTTTCGCTATATACAGCGCGGAGGAAAGTACTAATTAGGAATTTGCGACGTCTACGACGACGATCCATGAAAATATAAATGAGGTCATGGTTGTCATATTGGACTTCCATCCAAGAACCACGATCTGGAATAATTCTGAAAGAATAAAGTGTTTTGTTACTTGTAGATTTGCCTGCTTCAAAGCAGATACCAGGCGTTCTATGAAGCTGGGAGATAATTACACGTTCTGCGCCATTAATGATGAAAGTGGCACGGGGGGTCATTACGGGGATATCACCCATAAATACGCGCTCTTCAAATAATTCGGATTTGCCGTTTTCATCTTTAATTTCTAATTCGAATGTAACGTGAAGTCCAGCTTGGTAGCTTTCGCCATCCTTTAGGCAATCATACATGTTCACATTTGGGGTGCCAATTTCATATTTGACAAAATTTAAAATACAGTTTTCATCGAAGCTCTTAATCGGGAAAATTTCGTTGAAAGCCTCTTGAAGACCTTTTTTTTCACGACTATCAGGATTGGTAGTTTCCTGTAAAAATTCTCTGAATGATTCAAGCTGAACAGAAATCAAGTCAGGTGTATCGATAACTTCTTCAAGTTTTCCAAAGTTTTGACGAATTGCCATAAGTTGTAACCTTGCACGGGCTTAAAGGATTAAAATAAGAAAAGTAGGAACCGGAAATAATCCGGTCCCTACTGTGAGTTTTTTTATGCTATGTTTAAACTTAAATTACTTAAGTTCAACAGTTGCACCAGCTTCTTCAAGATCTTTCTTGATTTTGTCAGCTTCGTCTTTTGCAGCCGCTTCTTTAACAGTTTTAGGCGCGCCTTCAACGAGATCTTTTGCGTCCTTAAGACCAAGACCAGTTGCAGAACGTACAACTTTAATTACAGCGATTTTCTTGTCAGCAGGGTATGCTGCAAGTACTACATCAAACTCAGTTTGCTCTTCTGCAGCTTCTGCAGGAGCAGCAGCGCCACCAGCAGCAGCAACAGCTACTGGAGCAGCAGCAGATACGCCGAGACGGTCTTCGAGAGCTTTAACGAGTGTAGTGAGTTCAAGTACTGACATTTCTTCGATAGATTTGACGAGTGCTTCGTGTGCTTCTGATAATACAACTTCAGACATTTTATTAATCCTTTATTTATTTTTTTCGACAATTGCGTTAAGAACGTAAACAATAGTAGCTGCTTTCTCATTAAGAACTCTAACAAGGCTTGTAGGCACTTGATTGAGAAGACCGAGCAACTGAGCACGGGCTTGATCTTTCGTGAGCATATCCGCAACGGTAACGGATGTTTCTGCATCTAATACTTCACCATCAACAAATGCTGCTTTAAACGAAACTACTTCGTTAGCTTTAGCAAACTTCTTGATAGTTTTGGCTACATCAGCGGGTTCGCCTGAACCACATACAATTGCTGTGCCGCCAGTAAGTTCTAAATTTGATAGGTCACTGTAAGGCTTGCCTTCAGCGGCTTTCTTAATGAGCGTATTTTTATGAACCTGTAGTGTAGCTTCATTAGCTTTCAACTCAGTTTTGAGTTCTTCGAGCTGTGAAACATTCAGTCCCATATACGAGATAAGAAAGAAATTATTAGACTCATCCAAAATCGTTTGGATATGGTCAACGAGAATAGTTTTTTCTTGTCTCATAATTACACTAAGTCCTTAAGATCAATTTTTAGACCAGGGCTCATTGTGCTACTTACAGTGCAGCTTACTACGTAAGTGCCTTTTGTAGCTGATGGACGAGCTTTAACAATTGCTTCAACAATTGCTTGCGCGTTTTCAGTGAGTTTGTCAGCGTCGAAGGAAAGTTTTCCAACGAGAACGTGAGTTGCTCCACCTTTGTCTGCACGATATTCAACACGACCACCCTTAGAAGCTTTAACAGCACCAGCTACATCATCTGTAACAGTACCAGTCTTCGGATTTGGCATTAAACCGCGTGGACCTAAAGCGCGACCAAGAGTACGTACTTTACTCATTGCTGCCGGAGTAGCAATAAGAACGTCGAAATCAAGCCAGCCATCTTTAATTTTTGCAATCAGCTCATCGAAACCAGCATAGTCAGCACCAGCAGCTTTTGCTTCGTCTGCACTGTTTCCGTCTGCGATTACCACAACTGTGACATTTTTACCAGTACCGTTTGGAAGCGAAAGAGCTCCACGAACGTTTTGTTCTGGCTGTCTAGTATCAATACCCAATTTAAAAGCGATATCAACAGATTCATCAAACTTTACAGCTGGAAGTGATTTGAGAGTCTCAAATGCTTCTTTGATGCCATAAGCTTTGTTCATATCGACTTTTTCGAGTCTTGCATTATAAAGTTTTGAACGCTTCATGATACAACCTCCACACCCATGCTACGGCAAGTGCCTTCGAGCATTCTAACGGCTGCTTCTTCTGTGTTTGCTTTCATATCTTTCTTTTTAATCTCATAGATTTCTTTGAGTTGATCTACAGAGATTTTACCTACAAATCCAGAACCGGGTTTTTGTGAACCGGAAGCTAAACCAGCGTACTTTTTAATAAGTACAGGAGCGGGAGGCGATTTGGTGATGAATGTGAATGAGCGATCTTGAAAAACTGTAATCACAACAGGAATAATCATTCCCGCTTCGCTCTGAGTTTGAGCGTTGAACGCTTTACAGAATTCCATAATATTCACACCCTGTGCACCAAGCGCAGGTCCCACTGGAGGAGCCGGGTTCGCCTTGCCAGCTGGAATTTGAAGTCTTATATAACCTTTTACTTTTTTAGCCATATCCTTCCCTTAACAGATAATAATTTGACTAATGGACCTAGTCGAAGTCATTTTTTTCTACTTGATCGTATTCAACTTCTACTGGAGTTGAACGGCCAAATATTACAACAGATACCTGAAGCTTGCCGCGATCGATATCAACCTCAGTTACAGTCCCTTCGAAACTTTCGAACGGACCTTCTTTGATTTTGATAATCTCACCAACAGTGTATTCAACTTTTGGCTTAGCAACATCTTCGGTTTTCTCAAGCTGACGCTTAATATCTGAATCTCATCATCTGAGAGAGGCACAGGTTTATCTCCACCGAGGAAGTTGATAATGCCGTATGTATTTTTGACAAAATGCCAGACATCTTCTTTCATAGTCCCGTTCTCGTCAATCAGGTCAACATTGACAAATAGGTAACCGGGATAGAACTTTCTGTTTTGGGTAATTTTCTTACCCTGGCGCACAGTAGTCACCTTCTCCGTAGGAAGCAAAACCTCGAGGACTGAATCTTGCATTGAATCTTGTTCAATGCGACGTTCTAAGTCCTGACGAGCTTTATTTTCTTTTCCGGAGAGAGCTTGTAGCGTGTACCATTGACCGAGCTTTTCCATTTTTTATATGATTCCTTTATTACCTTAAGTTACCGATGAAAAAGACGGTTTAGATTGCTTCAATAAGCTTCTGAAGAATGCCATCAGCAAACTGTACAAATATTGCAAGTAAAATACAGGTGATCAGAACCAAAATACTGGACTGAACCAACTCTGATTTACCTGGCCATGAACAGCGTTTAAGCTCTTCAACGACATCGATTGTATACTTACTAACTTTTCTAATTGGATTAGACATTTTATTCCTCAGATTAACTTAAAAAACTGGCAAGAGAGACAGGGTTCGAACCTGCGACCCTCGGTTTTGGAGACCGATGCTCTACCAGCTGAGCTACTCTCCTGCAGTTTTGAATTTTACTTGGTCTCTCTATACAGTGTGTGTCTACGAACTTTGGGATTGTACTTCTTCTTCTCAAGACGACCAGGAGTGTTGGTCTTATTCTTAGTAGTAGAGTAAGTTCTTTCGCCAGTTTCAGTACACTGTAGAGTTACAATTTCGCGTGCCATTGTAACGACCTATGCGATGATTTTTGTAACAGCGCCTGCACCTACAGTTCTACCACCCTCACGGATAGCGAAACGAAGTTGCTCTTCCATAGCGATAGGCTGAATGAGCTCGGCTGTAATTGTTAGGTCATCACCAGGCATAACCATGTCGCGACCTTCTTCGAGGTTGATAACACCTGTTACGTCAGTCGTTCTGAAGTAGAACTGAGGACGGTAACCAGCGAAGAAAGGCTTGTGACGTCCACCTTCATCTTTAGAGAGGATGTAGACTTGACCTTCGAATTTTGTGTGAGGAGTTACAGAACCAGGCTTACAAAGGATCTGACCACGCTGTACGTCTTCTTTTTTAACACCACGGAGAAGTGCACCAACGTTTTCACCTGCACGACCTTCGTCGAGAAGCTTACGGAACATTTCAATACCAGTGATAGTAGTTTGTGTAGTGTCAGCAAGACCAACAATGTCAGCTGTGTCATTCACTTTAATGATACCACGCTCAACACGACCAGTAACAACAGTACCACGACCTTCAATTGAGAACACGTCTTCAATTGGCATAAGGAAAGGCTTGTCAGCAGCGCGCTCAGGCTCTTGGATGTATTCATCAACAGCAGCCATTAGGTCCATGATGCATTTTGCGTCATCAGAAGATGAGTCAGCAGACTCAAGTGCTTTAAGAGCAGAACCAGGAATTACTGGGAGATCATCACCAGGGAATTTGTACTCAGAAAGAAGTTCACGAACTTCCATTTCAACGAGTTCAAGCATCTCTTCGTCGTAGTCAACTTGGTCAGCTTTGTTCACGAATACTACGATGTAAGGTACACCAACCTGACGTGCAAGAAGGATGTGCTCACGAGTCTGAGCCATAGGACCATCAGTCGCAGCGATTACGAGGATAGCGCCGTCCATTTGTGCAGCACCAGTGATCATGTTTTTAACATAGTCAGCATGACCTGGGCAGTCAACGTGTGCATAGTGACGGTTAGCAGTTTCGTACTCTACGTGAGAAGTGTTGATAGTGATACCACGTGCTTTCTCTTCTGGAGCGTTATCGATTGCAGCGTAATCCTTAGCTTCACCACCACCTGCGTGAGCAAGGATAGTGCAGATAGCAGCAGTTAAAGTTGTTTTACCATGGTCAACGTGACCAATTGTACCAATATTAAGGTGTGGCTTTGTTCTTTCGAATGTTTCTTTAGCCATTATAAGTTTTCCTTACCTAATGTTTTTTTCAAGTGGAGCCTTCGAGCGGATTTGAACCGCCGACC